>CAIWEX010000912.1 GCA_903911795.1 uncultured Schlesneria sp. | reverse complement strand
GGGGTCGGGAGACCCGCGCCGAGCACCTCCGTTGACTCGCGTGTACTGAATTGGGTGGCTGGCACTGGATGGAATTGCTGCTGGCCGGAAAATCTACCTACTTTGCCAAACCTCAGTCATTACTACCCATTCGCCGCATCATGAAGCGCCATGGCTGGTTCGAGCGGTCCGTCGCGCGTTGTTGGGAGGTCTTGGAGGAATTGTTCTGGTAGGAAAGCTAAAGAGGGAAAGCGACGTTGACCGATTTGACAGAATAGATACAATCGGTACAACCGGCAGATTCGGCAAACTCCGCACAACCTAATGTGTGAGCCACGTCTGACGACAGCGGCGGCATTCTCTCACTGGAGGGAGTCTGGAGAGAAACAGGTTTGGCCAGCGGCCGAGCCCCTGCATAGGATCAGACAGATGAAAACTGTGTTTACGACGGGCGAAGCGGCCAAGATCTGCAAGGTCAGTCAGCAAACGATCATTCGTTGTTTTGATTCCGGACAACTACGCGGATTCCGCGTTCCGGGATCGCGGTTCCGGAGAATCCCCCGGGACGTGCTGTATCGGTTCATGAAAGAGAACGGCATCCCCACTGATGCTCTCGAAAGCGGTCGCCGCAAGGCTTTGATCGTCGATGACGATGTGGAATTGGTGGAATTGATCCGAGATGCCCTGGAAGCCGATGGCCGATTCGAAATCCGGATCGCCAACAACGGTTTCGATGCTGGAATGATGGTCAAAGAATACCGCCCGGACATTATTGTTCTGGACGTGATGCTACCTGATATCAATGGGAAAGAAGTCTGCCAGCGAGTCCGCATGGATTCGGCACTGGATGGAACTCAGATCATCTGCATCAGCGGGATGGTCGAACTGGACAAGATTGCTGATCTGAAAGCCTCTGGTGCCAACGACTTCATGCAGAAGCCGTTTGAGATTGATACGCTGATCGACCGGATGTGCAAACTACTGGATGTCGAACCTGTTCGTACGTAGTCGGCATCGGTCGCAAGAGTCAGCGCGAGGACGGTGGGTGACCATCGTCCTCGCTCCATTTTCAGGTCCGACCTTTCCGATAGGTACTGGAAATCGATCGTGGAACCCCAACCTTCACCCCTGACATCGTTCGACACGGGTCTCCCGACCCCGAACCCCTTGCTCGGCGCGGGTCTCCCGACCCCGCCGAGACCGTCGACCGAAGGTCTCCAGATCTCTCCAACTTCGTCTCCACTCGGCGCGGGTCTCCCGACCCCGCCGAAACCGCTGACCGAAGGTCTCCAGATCTCTCCAACCTCGTCTCCTCACGAAGTCCCCCCGGTATCCGCAAAACCAATCATCCCCGATCATGCTCACCTGGAAGCCCTCGCCGAATTTGCCGCCGGGGCAGGGCACGAGATCAACAATCCGCTCGCCACGATCATCGGCCGTGCCCAGCAGCTCTTGAAAGACGAACAAGACCCGCAGCGACGCCAGATGCTGCAATCTATTGGAGCCCAGGCCTATCGCGTCCGTGACATGATCGGCGATGCGATGTTATTCGGCCGACCTCCCAAGCCCGCACTGCAGGTCGTCAACATGGCCGCCGCGGCAGCGCAAGTCGTTTCCGGACTTAAGGATGCTCTCGCCGTTGCAAAGTGTAACGTCGACATTTCGGTGGCTTCCGAAATCGAATTGAACGCCGATCCCGCCCAGTTGGCGATCGTCCTGAGTGAACTCATCCGGAACAGCCGCCAGGCCTTATTGCCAACAGGAGGAACGATTTACGTCCGCTCGACGCCACTTGAACCTGGATTCATTCAGGTTGAAGTGGAAGACCAAGGCTGCGGATTCACAGACCTGGAACGAAAGCATGCCTTCGATCCCTTCTATTCCGGTCGACAGGCTGGACGCGGACTCGGGTTTGGACTGCCAAAATGCTGGCAGATCATCCGAATGCACGGTGGGACGATCCAGATCGACTCACCCCCTGGTGGTCCAACCGTTGTGCGAGTGAAATGGCCAATGACTCCAACCTGTTGACCGGAGTTCTGCTGATCTGTCCCAACGCGGTTCCGTCATAGCCTCATGGGCTGCGGATTGTTCAAGACAACCACGTTCCGATGTTCGCAGGTCCGGTCGTACCAAATGTTCCAACGACGCCAACCGTGCAGTCGAAGATGTTGAGTTTCCACCACGCTCACCACTTCCCCAGCGTCAAATCTGCGGTAGAGTCTTCCCAGACACCGGATTTTATCAACCCGCCGCTTCGATCCCAGTGAGCTTCACCATGCAGTCGCGCAGCAAACTTCAGGGCATTTTCACTCCCAACATCGTGCCACTCGATTCCAAGGGTGACATCAACGAGGGTGAATTGCGACGGTACGTCGACTGGCTGATCGCGAAGGGGGTCCACGGCCTTTATCCGAACGGTTCAACGGGCGAGTTCACTCGATTCACCGTCGAAGAACGCATCCGGATCATGGAGATCATCTGCCATCAGGTCCGTGGCCGAGTTCCCGTACTGGCTGGTGCAGCCGAAGCCAACGTTAAAGAGACGGTCCGCGCTTGCGAAGCCTATTACGAAATGGGCGCAACTGCGGTGGCCATCGTCGCCCCCTACTACTACAAGCTCAGCCCTCGATCCGTGTATGCGTATTTCAAGGAAATCGCGGACAACACACCGATCGATGTGACGCTGTACAATATTCCCATGTTCGCCAGCCCGATCGATGTTCCTACGGTGAAGCGATTGGCCGAGGAATGCGATAAGGTCGTTGGGATCAAGGATTCCTCCGGGGATCTGCCGAACATGATTCGGATGATCCAGGCGGTTCGCCCTCTGCGTCCCGACTTCAGTTTCCTGACGGGTTGGGATGCCGCATTGATGCCGATGCTGTTGATCGGTTGCGACGGGGGAACCAACGCGAGTTCCGGCGTCGTTCCCGAGTTGACTCGCAAGCTTTACGAGTTGACGACGGCGTACAAGATCGACGAAGCACGCGATCTGCAATACGACATTGTGACGCTGTTCGATTCGATGCTCTACACGGCAGAATTTCCGGATGGATTCCGAACAGCAGTACGTCTGCGCGGATTCGAAACCGGCGTCGGTCGCCAACCACTGTCCGATGACCAACAGTCGGAATTGGCAAAGCTGGCTGACAAGCTGCAATGCCTGCTCGCCCAGCACGGCTTCACCGATGAACCCGTTTGTGGGTGCTCCATCAAGCCGGAAGGCAAGGGCTCAAACCCCGAAGAAGTCGCAACGATCGTTCAAGCGGTCGTAACAGAATTGAAGCGACGCGGAATGGCGTGACCGGTGCTTTCCGGTTACGGCAAGCGTTCGCACCCGGACAGTTTGTCTCACAGAGCCACAGTTTCTCGGCAACTGATTCGACGGCAACAGGCTTCGGGGAATGCTCTTCTCTGAATTACTCTCTGTGCCCCTCAGTGGTAAACCGCATTCATGCCAAGCTGAGACCGGGAGAAGATCTACCACTGAGGTCACAGAGGAGCACGGAGGAAAACACAGGGAAACGCAAGTCAGTGAAAGCTGAAGCGAAGACAAAGGCGAAATTCAATTTTCCGTTCCAGCATGCGTTTCCCTGCAAACCACACGAAATTATCGGCTCAAAACTATTGCGCAAGCCACGCAACGTCCAAACGTTAGTAGTACAGAGTCACGGAGATGAACGAGCACGCAAATCGTCTACAGCGAATTATGCTCTCGTTGACTTCACTGACGGCAGTACCATTCAGTCCTGACTGTCCTGCCCCGTTTGATGCCTTTGCTCGCTGGTCATGAAGGCGGGAAAGCCAGATTCGTCCCTCACCGTTATTCCAGCTTGCCCACCATCTTGCATGTACATGCTTGCACATGTGTTTCCATCCGTGCGCAGCAATCAGATATGGGCCCCTGAGCTGTGGAGGCAAATCGAGATTCTCGGAATGGAATTGTGATCACATAAACTAAAGTAAGCCATCGGATTCCGATACCGCTAACATCGCTCGGATTGCACCAGAGGAATCCAGCAGGTGAAATTCCTTTGCTTCGCAGATGCGCTGAATTCTTTTCTTCATCCTGTATTCCTATTCGAAGTCCACCACCACCGGTGCTCGTATCCCCGCGATTCCCCTTTGCCCGGAACAGGGGGCATGCCCATAAACGTTCTGTTTGCCGATGACTGCAGCTACAACCCTGCGGCTCTTGGCCGCCCTCAGTTGCGGATTCTGGATTCCAGGCCGACTCTTTTCGATGTTCGACTCAAATGCCACATTGTCAGCAGGCTTGTCAAACAACCGCTGCCACCCCACGCCTCGATTGAGCACGTGAAACACGTTTCCGCCTGGAGTGATTCGACTAGTTCTTGGCATGATGTTCTCGACGGTTTGTGCCGATGCACCCTGACGCCTTCATTTGCCTGTTTTGCTAGTCGGGAACCCTAAACCCTCCCCCGTCGTTAGTTTTACACCATGTAACGCATCGGCCTTGGGCTTCATGAAAACGAATCACCGAATTCACTCGAGCTATACCGTCCAAGAGGGCCGCCAACGCGTCCCCTCCAGCAGATAGTATGCGTATCATGCCGAGCTCCTCGCATTCTGTTTCGCATACCCAGATATCGCGCTCGTCGCAATAGGGCAATCCTATCTTCACAACTATCTTGTGCCACTCTGATCCATTTTGTACTTCAATCATGCGATCAAACATAGCGCGTATTCCTCAGATCACAGGTCCATCAAAATGACCCACCGCAAAAATCTCTACCGCCAAAACATGTTTTGTTTAAGTCTTCTCCGACGGGAAACAAGAGAACACCAGTCCTGACCGGTCATACGCCATTCCCAGGAAATGGGCACCAGCGTAACGAACGCGATCCCCCAACTGTCCTTTGTCTGGCACACAGACATAGGCAGGCAACCCCGGTCGATTGGGGCCGCGCTGTTTGGCAACGAAGGAACCGATCGAAGGTTGGTTATTGCGGTTCTTTGTCGTGACATTCGCGCCGGGGTAATCGTAGCCCGTCAGCACCCAATGAATGGCTGCCTCATGGCTCGGAGTCCCGTGATGGACACTTCGCAGAACATTAAATAGACCGGTCTGAGTGGCGAGTCGCGGAAGGTGCTCACACACGCGATAATCAGACGTCGCGGTCGCGATGGTTTCGAATTCACCCCGGTATTCGCTGGGGGCTGCTGGTTTCATATCCCAGGTATCGAGTTGCGAGCATCCCCCTGGAGGAAAATGACGATTGCTCGCTTGGCCGGAGCGTTTAACGTCGCGGTTACCGCCGAGGCACCTTCGAGCGATCTTGAACCAGCCGCAAGACCGCCGACTGCGACTCCACCGGCCTGCAGGAACTGACGACGAAGGACCCGTGCAGGCGAGAAATCGTGTCCGTTGATCGGCATGAAATATCCTCAGGCAACTACATCCGCGATCCTGAATCGAACTGGAAATCAGAGACTTCCAATTCGCATACTACCTTTGTCGGCGGGCGAACAGCAAGGCGATTACTTATGTTTGCCGAAGGACGTTTGCCGGGTCAGTCACGCCCAAAACCAGCTCAAGATACGACCGGCGTTCAGGTTCCGGCAATTTCAGGTGTACCGCGAGGTTCAGAATCGCGTCCCGAGCCGCCGCCCGGCCTGCATCGTCAACGACCAGCTCAATTTCCAGAAAAGTCCCGATCGACGGAACGACATCCAGAGCCAGTTCATATTTCCGGTCTTGCCAGACAATCGACCACGGGGTGCGATGTTTGCGGACTTCGTGTACGGATCGAAAGCCCATCAGGATCAGCATTTGCGACATCTGCAGCGGGGCTTCGAGCCCGTCGGCAATCGGAATTTCAATCTCATGCCGCATCTTCGTTTCTCGGTCCAGGACCGGGCCTTTATAGGTGAGACAGTTGGTTTTTCCAGCCGAGCGAATCCGAAACGCTTCGTTCGTCACCCGGAAATCGCGAACCGGATGATTAAAGTAGCGATCGATCTGCTCGACGGGTGAGTCGGCAATGGCACCCATGGCCACCAGACGAGACTGCATCTCACCGGGATCAGAGAGCGGAAATTTCAGTTCGACTTCATAGAGCATCGCAGGGACCTTGCAAGAGAACTCGACGAACGGCAAGGAATTGTGAAGTAAAACACCTCTTGCCGTAAAGGGGCCCGACGACCTATCGTTCCCAACGGACTGGTGCCGATTGGTATCAAGACTGGACTACGAATTCGGGGGAATGATCATGTTTCTAAGATTTCACAAGGCAATTCTGGCGTTGGTGACGGTGGTGAGTTGCGTGGCGGGAACTGAAGCGCAGGCTGATCCGCGAGTCCGATTCGGAGTCACTTTCGGAAGTGGCGGGGTCCGCGTGGGAGTTGGTAACGGTCCAATCTACGGACCAGGCTATTACGGGCCGGGTTATGGGCCTGGGTACTATGGTCCCGGGTATGGCTACGGATATCGTCCTGCCCCGGTCTACGTTCCTCAGCCTGTTTATGTCCAGCCACAACCGGTCTACGTTCAGCCCCGGCCTGTCTACACGCAACCTCAGTATTCAACGATCCCTGCCGGTCCCACCCCACTTGCCGATGGCGGCGAAATTCTGCTGTTCAGCCCCAGTACAAATACAGGCAACATTCGCTATACGCTGAACGGTCAACCGTACACGATGCCACCAGGGACCAAACAGCGGTTTACCAATGACCGTACCTGGACAATTCAATTTGAATCCGCGCCGGGACAAACGTCGACATACACGCTTTCGGCCGATCGATACAAGTTCACATCAACCGAATCCGCGGTTGGACTGTTCCAGACTCAGGATCTTCCGGAAGTGACTCAACCGGGCTTGCCACCAGCACCGATTCCGAACCCACCAGAGTTGAAGACGAGTCCGTGATTGTGGGGCGTCGGTCGCTATGGGAATGATGGGAAGAATGGGATTTATGGGGTCGTTGATGCTGAAGCATAATTCACATATTTCCCATCATTCCTATCGACTTCAAGCTGGCGAAACCTTTACCGCTGCAATGTGCGAGCAAAGCCCATGAAGCCGCTCCCAAGTGAAGATTCCTGATCCGTGGCCATCGCTCCAGACAACCTTTAATGCGTAGTTGCCGGAATAACCGAGTTCGATCGGGTGAATATCCTCGGGCACGGAATCAGGCTGAATCATCCGTTCGCCAGTGATTTCATGAATACATTGCGCACACGGACATTCGACACGCACAAGTTTGAACGGCAGACGGAAAACACTGCCATCCGACCAGGTGATCTCCAGCATTCGGACGTCTTTGAGAGCACGGAGCGATTTGGGGGCGAGGGACATATTTCAACAAATCCAATCGTAGTTTTCGGGTGAAGAATAAGAGGAGACCTTCGGTCGTTCGTTTTGGCGAGGTCGGGAGACCTGCGCCGAACAAGGGTCGTTCGTTTCGGCGGTGTCAGGAGACCTGCGCCGAACGCTGCCGACGTTGGAAATGTCCCGCCACACGATTCGTTTTCACTTTTTGTGGTAGGCCTTACGCCAGGATTTCCATTCATCCCGGCACGAATTTACCATCGTTTGTGCGGCATCTTCCAGCCAGTTCGATTTCTGCGAATCGAGCCACTGCAGGATGGAATCGCGGGCATCTCTCGAACCGCAGTGAATGTTGGCGGTCTCGGCTCCCATCGATTCAAACATCAGTTGTTCGTCTTCGATGTTGTCCAATTGCTCCAGCTCAATTCGCGAACACCGCGGGGCGAGGCGACGAACGATCCACGAGCCGTCGACTCTCAGGAATGGGTCGTGACACCGCGTCGCCCGTGACAGGAGTTCTTCGACGCGCGAGGCACTGGGACGGTCCGTCTGAAGCATCGCTGTTGCTGGTTGAGTTACCGCCTTGGCCTCTCGTGCGATCCATCCCCCCATCACATTTGCCAAGCCAACAAACCGAGGCTTTCCGAGGCTTCCCATACCGACTTTTGTTCGTGAACGAATTTCAAAGTGAACGTCATTACCTTGCAGGTCTCGATTCAGTGCGGTAACCACCTCTGCGGGGACCTGCGGAATCGGGTCTTTCAGAAGCTCTGTCAGCTTCTTCCAGAAATGAACCGGCTCGCGGTCAGCATTCGTCGCCAGTTGTCGCAGGTCCAAATTTTCTTCTTCCAGAACAAACGGTTCACCACCTCGTTCGAGCTGCACGATGTAACCCGACAAGATGGCTCGGCAGGTCTTCTTCGGGCTTAGGCCAAATTCCGCGCCGTTTGCTCCAAGAATCGCACTGGCTGCCAGTCGCACCAGATCGTTCGAAAACGGAAGGTCGTCCGCCTCGTCGAAATCATTGATTCCCCAGACGAGTCGCCCATCGCGGTCTCGCCATGTTCCGAAGTTTTCGACATGCAAATCACCAACACCGAGAACCTGCGGAGCCTTTGCGACTTCCGGGCAAAGTTCCGGCCACACTTCAGCCCAGCGGTAGTACGTTCCGCGGAAAAATGGAAACGAACTGTTCTTGTCCGCCATCTGAGAATGTTTGTATTCCAGCTCGACCTCTTGCAGAGCAACCTGTCCGCGCAGCCATGCTTCGAAACGCAACGTAGCATCGACAAAATCCATTCCCACGAAATGTCTCCCACCGCAAAATTTCCCGGCTCGCACGGAAGCGTACACGGATATCAGAAATCTTTTCGTCTCGGTCTCAGGCAACATGGTAACAATCTGGAGCGATTAATGACCTTGCTCATCTGACATCCCGGCGCTGGTTTGGTAGATTGGAGTTCATTGATCCGTGGCTATTCGGAGATCAGCATGAGTCGGTTGGTTGTGGTGTCAGCAATCCTGATGGCCGTCGTTCCGCAGATCTGTCCTGCGGCCGATGTCGTTCCGGTTGATCGTCAGGCTGCTACTGAGTTCTTCGAAAAGAAGATCCGACCGTTGCTTATCCAACGCTGCGACGAATGCCACTCGACGAAAAAGGCTGACGAAAGCGGACATCTCGCTCTCGACAGCCGAGCCGGATTGATGGTCGGTGGGACGCGAGGTCCAGTGCTGGTTGCGAATAAGCCCGACGACAGCCTGTTGATCAAAGCCATCCGCTATCTCGACCCTCAATTGCAGATGCCTCCTGAGGGAAAGCTTCCCGATACTGAAATCGAGTTGTTGTCCAAGTGGGTGCGTGACGGGGCGTTTGTTCCCGATTATGGCACGGATGTCGCCCGAAAATCGAAAGAGATCGATTGGACTGTCGCGCGTCAGTTCTGGTCTTTTCGACCGCTGGCCCGCCCCGTTGTGACCTCTGTCGGAATCACCGACCGAAATCCGATCGATTCACTGATTGCTCCGTCACAGCAAGCAAACGGCCTTGCGCCAGCCCCGACCGCTGACAAGCGGACTTTGATCCGGCGTCTGTCGTTTGATCTCCTTGGCCTTCCTCCGTCCCCCGAAGACGTGGCCGAATTCGAGGCGGATGGGCGTCCCGATGCGTATGAAAGACTGGTTGACCGACTGATGGCGTCACCGCATCTGGGGGAACGCTGGGCTCGGTACTGGCTCGATCTGGCCCGCTACGTCGATTTCACACCAGACTGGCAGAAGAATACGGATCGAGCCTGGATGTATCGTGACTGGGTGGCGCGAGCCTTCAACGAAGATCGCCCGTACGATGAATTTGTCCGGATGCAACTCGCCGCTGACTTGGTCCCTGGAGCCGACCCGGCAGATATCGCGGCGCTGGGATTGCTTGGCGTCAGCCCGACATACTGGAAGGAACTGAAACTGGCTCCTTCCGTCATTGAAGTGATCGTTGCAGATGAATGGGATGAGCGACTGGATACCGTCAGCCGCACGTTCCTGGGACTGACGGTAGCGTGTTCGCGTTGTCATGACCACAAGTTTGATCCGGTCACGATGCGCGACTATTACGCGTTGGCAGGCGTGTTTGCCAGTACGCAGGTGGCAGACAGGCCGCTGCTCTCGTCGCCTCTGGCTGAACAGGTGACCGCGGCTCGCAAGAAGCTGGACACGCTGGAAGAGAGCCTCAAAAAGCAAAAAGAGAAGCAGTCGGACGAAGCAAAAAAAATACAGCAACAGATCGATGAGATTCGCCTGGCGACACCTCAGGTCGACTCGCCTTTGGCTCCGGTTGTGGAAGACTCCAGCGTCTATGTGGTTCCGAACGGTCCTGATGCGACGAAGCTGGAATACAAACCAGAACCGCGCGACCTGCCGATCTTTCGACGCGGCAATCCGGCCAATCCGGGTGAGATTATTTCGCGACGGTATCTGGAACTCTTTTCAGTGCCAACGGCGACCACGGGAGCAGATGCTGCAAATGCAGGATCTAGTCCCGCAGAATCACAATCCTTTCGCAAGGGGAGTGGACGGCTGGAACTGGCTGATGCCATTGTTTCGAATTCCCGAGCGTTAACGGCACGGGTCATTGTCAATCGCCTCTGGGCCTATCACTTCGGCAAAGGACTGGTTCGAACACCGGGTGACTTTGGTCTGCAAGGGGACAAGCCGACACATCCCGAACTGCTGGAATGGCTTTGCTGTGAATTGGCAGTTCCGTCGTCGCAGAACAATCCTGCCGGACGCTGGTCTCTGAAGCATCTGCATCGACAAATGGTCCTGTCAGCAACATACCGCCAATCGAATTCTGCGGCTGTTCACTCGGTCCGCACGGACCCGGACAATCATCGCCTGGCGCGCATGAACCGCCGCCGTCTGGATGTCGAAGCGTGGCGTGACGCGATGCTCGCCGTCGCTGGAACCTTGGACGATCGCATGCAGGGGGCGGGGATGGAACTGGATCAGCGCGCGAATCGTCGGCGTACGATTTATGGGAAGATCGGCCGCGACGAACAAAACGACATGCTGCGGATCTATGATTTTCCTCCACCGACCACGCATAGCCCGTCACGTGATGTGACGACAACTCCGCTGCAGCAGTTGTTTGTATTCAATTCGGATTTCGTGGAACAGCAGGCCAGCGAATTGGCAGTCCGGCTGCAAGGGGCCACCGACATGCCGCTTCCTCAGAAGATTGATCATTGTTACCAGGCTCTGTTTCAACGTCTGCCTCGTGATGAGGAACGAAAACTTGGTGAACGATTTCTGAATGATCCCGTCGCCGCAAGCGGCAGCGAACCTGATCGCTGGCGATGGTATATGCAGTCTCTGCTGGGACTCAATGAGTTTCTGTTTGTCGATTAAGTCTGCAGTCGAATAAATTCTGCCGAGCAACTTCCGGCGGATTGAGCGAATGTGATCGGAAAGCAATGGGTGCTCAAGTGAGTCAACAGATGCTGTTTTCACCGTCCCGGCGGCAGGCCATTCAGGCACTTGGTGGCGGACTCGGCACGCTTGGACTGGCAGCGATGGCCGGACCATCGTTGGGGACTGATGTCGCCCCGCACGTAATGCCGAAGGCGAAACGAGTCATTCAATTGTTCATGAATGGCGGACCGTTTGGGCCTGACTTCTTCGACCCGAAACCGGGACTGGAAAAGTTTACTGGCCAGCGACCCGCTGAACTGGATGGATTTCGAACGGAACGTAAAACCGCTGGCCTGCTGCCGTCGCCATTCAGTTTTCAACCGCGGGGAGAGAGTGGCGTTCCCGTCAGCGAACTGTTGCCGAAGTTTGCCGGCTGCATCGACGATGTCTGTGTCCTGAGATCTGTCTACACTGACAACCCGAATCACGGTCCTGCCCTGCTTTTGATGAATAACGGGACGATCGTTCCCACGCGCCCGAGTATGGGCTCGTGGTTTTCGTACGGATTGGGAACAGAGAACGAAAGTCTGCCGGGCTATGTCGTCCTGTGCCCAGGTCGACCGGTCCGCTTCTCGATCCTCTGGAGCAGTGCATTTCTTCCGGGGGAACATCAGGGAACCTACATCAATCATTCGAACCTGGATCCACAGAAACTGATTCCTTTCCTGAGGAACAAATCGTTAACGCCGAATCTGCAGCAACGGCAACTGGAATTGATGCAGACCCTGAATGAGCAACATCGCGCGGAACGGGACGGTGATTTGCAACTGGACGCCCGGATCACAGCCATGGAGACCGCCTACCGGATGCAGTTCGCTGCGACGGAAGCGTTCGATTTGAATCGAGAGACAAAAGAGATTCGCGAAGAGTATGGGACAGGACACTTTGCCAACGGGTGTTTACTCGCTCGACGATTAGCAGAACGCGGTGTACGGTTCACGCAGGTCTATTACGGCGACGGCCAGCCCTGGGACACTCACAGTGACCACAACAATGCCGTTAAAAAACTTGCCAACGACATCGATCAACCAATGGCAGCACTGCTGCGAGATTTGAAACGCCGCGGAATGCTGGAAGATACACTGGTTATCTGGGGTGGTGAGTTTGGCCGGACGCCGACCACTGAAAATGGGACGGGCCGAGACCACAATCATTATGGTTTCACGATGTGGATGGCAGGAGGCGGGATTCGTGGCGGGATGACCTATGGAGAAACCGACGACTTCGGATTCCAGGCGGTCCACAATCGTGTGCATATTCACGACCTGCACGCCACCATTCTGCATCAGCT
>CAIWEX010000911.1 GCA_903911795.1 uncultured Schlesneria sp. | reverse complement strand
TGCCCCGACGGCTGGTGGTATGTCATCGCCGGAAACAACGCGGGAATCAACGAACGCTATGCGACTCTTCCGACGTCTCCGATCAAACAGCCGCGGGCTGGCGTGCTGTTTCGATTGAAGCCGGATTTATCGTCTGCCGAACTGGTCAGCCATGGTTTGCGCAATGCCTACGATTTTGCGTTCAACCGCCAGGGGGACCTGTTCACTTATGACAGTGACGAAGAACGCGAAGTTTCCCTCCCCTGGTACCGACCGACGCGCGTCTTTCAGATGCTGCCGGGGTCTGATCATGGTTGGGTCAGCAAAAGCTGGATGCGCGCAGAATTAACGTTTGATATGCCTCCGGTCGTGGCATCGTTTGGCCGGGGATCTCCAACAGGCCTCGTATGCTATCGGCATACGCAGTTTCCAGAAAAATATCGAGGAGCCCTATTTGCTCTCGACTGGACCTACGGTCGAGTTCACGCACTACCGCTGAAACCATCGGATGAAACCTGGAAAGCCGAGCCCGAACTGTTCATGTCCGCAGTCGGAAATCATGGATTTGCTCCGACAGACGCGGAGGTCGGTCCTGACGGGTCACTTTACATCAGTGTCGGTGGACGTGGTTCCCGTGGCGGCGTCTATCGGATCCGCCATAAAACCGACGTTCCTGCTCTGCTCTCGCCACCCGGAATTTCAGCGGATGCAAAGCTACTGAGCGTTCTCGATGCACTTCAGCCGTTGAACAGTTGGTCACGGAGCCGCTGGGTACCCGTTGCCAAGGAACTGGGAGCCCCTCCGTTCCGCGATGCCGCGTTGAGCGTCAAGAATTCCGTGGATCAGCGTATTCGAGCGATTGAAGTCCTGACGGAATTATTCCAGGGGCTCGACACCAGCGCGATGAAAGAGATCGCCAAGTCGGAACAGCCTGAAGTGCGTGCTCGAGCGATCTGGTCATACGGTCGAATCTCACTCGAAAAATATGACGACGAAGTTCTGAAGCTGTTTCTGGACGATCCCCATCCCATGGTCCGCAGGTCTGCATTGGAAACATGTCAATGCGTTTCACAGCAGTCTGTTGACTGGGTGAAGTTGCTTCCCAGCCTGGCACGATCTTTGGGGGGAGCGGAACGCTTCAATCGCTGGCTGGCGGCACAGATTGTCTCGCGTCTGGATGAACCACTGCTTCCGATCATTTCCAACGATGCTACAAAAGTGGGAGCTCGCGCGGTCGTCAGTTATGCGTATGGCTGGTTGAATCGCCCGAAACTGGATCTGGCGCGGATCCAGAGTATTGTTCCGTCACTCGCTGTTGCGGTCCTGAAAAGCAAAAACTACGACGCTCAGACAAAGCGCGATGCGGTGCGACTACTGCAGATCGCTTTGGGAGATTTCGGGCCCGCCGGGGGGCATCTTCCAACATTCGATGGATACGCCAGTCGTATTGATCTGGAACCCTACGAACGGGATCTCGATCCACTGCGGGTCGATCTGTCCGCGTTGTACCCCACTGGCGAAGCAGAACTCGATCGTGAATTGCTTCGCTTGCTGGCCATGCTGACATCGTTCAACGGCAAGCTCGTCGATGCCATTGTCGAGCGGATGACGGAAGATTCTGACCCGATTGATGACATCCATCATCTGGCGGTCCTGGCACGACTTCCCATGACACATTCCGTCAAGCAGCGTGACGTGATCGTCAAGACCCTCGTCGGCCTCGAATCCAAAGTGGTCAAGCGAGGTCTTCACCAGGACGCGAGCTGGAATGATCGCATCAAAGACATCTGGGTGACGTTGGCGCTGGCAGATGACTATCTTGCCTCGGCACTCGTCGGGCACTCCTCATTCGGGCTTCCGAGTCATACCGTCTTCCTGAATCAGATGGCTCCCGAGTTACTTCCGGCAGCGCGAGCCGCGTTTGCAAAGCAGATCGCGGCGAATCCAGACTACGGTTGGACCAACGAAGTCGTGTTTGCCCTCAGCGATTCGACGGAAGTCGCCCATCGTGAATTTTTGCGATCTCAATTTGAGCGATTTTCCGTCCGTGGAGCCGTTCTGGTCGTTTTAAGCCGCGACGCCGATCCGAAAGATCGCGGTCGCTTCCTTGCGGGACTCGAATGGTCGCAAACGGAAGTCCTGTCCGCGTGCCTGGGGGCATTGGAAAAGCTGCCAGCGGATGATCGCTCGCAGGAGCTACTGGCACTCTTGAAGTCACTCCGTCGTCTCGGATCTGACGAGCGTGAATATGCCTTGCGCGAGACCGTTATTCGGCTCATGGAACGCGACAGCAATCAAAAGTTTCCATTCATCGCTGGAAAAGAGGGCTATCGACCGCAACCCGATTGCATCGCAGCCTGGACCGCCTGGTGCCAGAAGAAGTGGCCACAGGAAACAGCCGAGCAACTGGGGGATGGCACGGGTGAGCAAGCCCGTCTGTCAGTCCTTCTGAAGGATATCGACTGGTCCAAGGGAAATGCTTCCCGGGGCGCCGAAATCTATACGCGACGTGCCTGTAACCAGTGTCATTCTGCCAGCGGAGCCCTGGGCCCAGACCTTGCCGGCGCCGCCACGCGGTTTTCGCGAGAAGACTTGTTCACGGCGATTGCGATCCCCAGCCGTGATGTTTCCGCCCGCTACCAGACAACAATCGCTCATACGAAAGATGGCAAGTCGTTCTCGGGGCTGGTGATTTATGAGTCGGTCGATGGATTCATCCTGCGAAACGGGACCGGTCAGACATTCCGGATTGAGACTTCTCAAGTCGATGAAAAGCGTAAGTCACCTGTATCGTTGATGCCAACGGGACTCTTGAAAGATTTGACACCTCAGGACTATGCAGACCTGTATTCGTATCTGCAAAGTCTCGGCGTCGGTTCGGGGCCGGTCGGAGTTCCCAAGCTGGAATAGTCGGCGGGAGTCGACAGACCAGTTCATTCCACATTCGAAGCCGTTCGTCGATTGCGGCGCCGCGACCGTAAGGGAGCGGTATATTTCGAATTGCAATCTGAAGACCGCTTCCTGACGGGCGCGGCTCCGCAATGGGTTTGAAGACATCGTCTTCGAGAGTGAATGACGTGATGCCACTTGAGTCGTCAGTTCATGGCACGCAGTTCCGTGACAATACGCACAACTTCCTCGACCGCGATGGCAATGTCGGCCGGGGACGACGGACGTCCCAGCCCAAATCGCAGGCTTGCCTTGACCCGTTTGTCAGGGACCCCGATGGCTCGCAAAACGTGACTCGGTTCTGGATCGGACGACGAGCAGGCTGCTCCGCTGCTGACAGCAATTCGCTTGAGTCGTATCATCAAAGCGTCGCCGTCAATTCCGCCGAACGAGAGATTCACGTTGCCAGGCAACCTGTCGGACAACGCTGGGCCATTCAATTGCACATCGGATAATTGCGAACGAATTCCGCGCTCGAGCTGTTCCGAAAGACTGCGTAAGCGAATCGATTCGGCATCCCGCACTTCGCGGACGATTTCACACGCCTTACCAAACCCGACGATTAACGGCACAGGAAGCGTACCGCTTCTCAATCGGCTCTCGTGGCCACCACCATCCATCAGAGGTTCCAATGGACGCGAACTCGCAGAACGTCGACGAATCAGTGCTCCGACCCCTTTGGGACCATACATCTTGTGAGCCGACAGTGATGCGAGATCAATCGCCAGAGTGGAAAGATCGACAGGAATACGTGCGGCGGCCTGCGTGATATCGGAATGAAACGTGACCGCACGCTCCGCGCAAATGCGGGCGATTTCTCCAACAGAATTGATGGAACCAACTTCATTGTTTCCCGTCATGGCCGAGACCAGCACCGTTTGGGGACGAATGGCGTTCAAAACGGCCAACGAATCAACGCAAGCGTACTGGTCGACGGGAAGCACCGTAACATCTACACCCCGACGGGCCAGTCGGCTGGCAACATCGAGCACTGATTTGTGCTCAGCCGCGTTCACGATCACGTGACTGCCCGGTGGTGCCGCTGCTAGAGATCCCTTGATCGCCAGGTTATTCGCCTCGGTAGCCCCACTGGTGAAGACTACGTCGCGCGGTTGCACATTCAACAGTTGAGCCACCTGTTCGCGAGCGACATTGACGGCTGCACGAGCAACCTGCCCATAGACATGGTGCAGACTGGAAGCATTTCCATATTGCTGTTCAAAGAACGGCAGCATCGATGCCAGCACTCTGGCATCGACGGGAGTCGTTGCATGATGGTCCAGATAGACAGGAAGTTCAGGCGTCATGACATTGCCGCGCGGTCAACGAGAGCCATGTCTTCGTCATTGATACAATCAACCATCACGCGACCGGACTGACAAACCCATCCGGTTTCACGGTGATCACAGAGCACTGAACATTCGGCAGGATCCGTTCGGCAGTGTTTCCCAGCAACAACCGGGTCAGACCGCTGCGTCCATGAGTCCCCATCACCAGAATGTCGACCTCGTTTTCGGTAACGAATTTGGGGATGGCATCGTCAGCTGAGCCTTCCACCACTTCGATTTTGACGCCGTGCTGCAATGTCCGGTAATCGGTGGCAACCAATTGCTTCTGCAATCCCGTTTGGGCCTCTTCAAGCAGTCGAGTCCTCACGCTGGCGATTTCGTGTGTATTGACACCCGCCATCAGCAGTGCCGACAGTTCACCCATGTCGACGGCATGGACAATGAAAAGCTTTGCCGAGAGTGCTCGTGCGATTTCAACGGCGGCATTGATCGCAGGCCGCCCCGCTTCCGACAGGTCTGTTGCAACTGCGATCTCGCGGACTTCACGCATTTCTTCCGGTTTGACGATCCAGACGGCACACGGAGCATTTCGGATCAACCGTTGAGCCGTGCTGCCAAACAGCATTCGCGTCGCTTTGTTCCGCGAACGTGTCCCCACAATCACGAGGTCATACTTCCCTTCGATCGCCACTTTCGCGAGTTGCTCGTCAGGAGTACCCAGGCGAATCACCTTGTCTGCGGTGATGCCTCGTGATTTCGCTTCGACGACGACAGCCTCCAGCATTTCTGCCGCGACATCTTCAACGGTCTTCAGCAAGTTCTGATGATCTTGCGCTATCAGAGTGGCGGTCTGCGGAGAGACATTGAGGGCCGAGCAGAACGTCACACTTCCGCCGGAATGTGCACACAGTGCAATCGCTTCCTCAATGGCCGCGCGAGATTCAATTCCCAGTTCACGTGCTGCAACACGATCACCCTGATGAAGATCCACCCCAACCAGAATTCGCTGATAAAGTGCCATTCCGAAGCCCTTGGTACAATTCCCAGATCTGCCGAGACAACCAGATCGCTTTGATCGTTTGCTCGTCAGGAGAAATATACCGTATCGGATACGAAAGCGGTAGAACCCCGCGGTCAGACCGTAATGTCCTTGATGACATGACCATGAACATCCGTCAGTCGACGGTCGATTCCATTGGATCGGAACGTCAATTTCGTGTGGTTGATCCCGAGCAGTTTCAACATCGTGGCGTGGATGTCATAGACTTGGGTCGGGTTGTCGCGATCCGCAGGCTTGTAGCCCCATTCATCACTCGGTCCGTAGCTGACTCCCCCTTTGATTCCGCCTCCGGCCAGCCAGTTCGTGAAGACGAATGGATTGTGATCGCGACCTTTGCCGCTTTGAGCACACGGCATTCGGCCGAATTCCGTTGTCCAATGAACAATGGTGTCGTCGAGCATTCCGCGCTGCTTCAAATCTCGGATCAAAGCAGCCGCACCGCGTGCCATGCCGAGTGACAACGGGCCGTGGTCGCGTTCGATATCCTCGTGTGAATCCCAGTTGCGACGCGGAAATCCATTGTCACATCCGGACCAGACTTGAACGAAACGTACGCCCCGTTCAAGCAGTCGTCGAGCAATCAGGCATTTGCGACCGAAAATGTCGGTCTCTTCGCGATCATTGATCTCCTTCGGGAAATCACGATTTTCGGAAAGGCCATACATCTCCAGAATATGCCGTGGTTCCCCTGAAATCTCTAACGCCTCGGGCGCAGCCAACTGCATCTTCGCGGCGAGTTCATACGACTTGATCCGCGCTTCCAGTCGGCTGTCCCCGGGACGCTGTTGTGCATGTCGCTGATTCAATGTCGCCAGTACATTGTGACCCGCGGCATCTCCTTCCTTCGTGACAATGCCAGCGGTTGCAGGGAACAGGTCTTCGATCGGGTTAGCAGTGCCAGGTCGAAGAATCGTCCCCTGATGCCGAGCCGGCAGGAATGCCGAATCCCAATTCTTCTGGCCGTTGGAGGGAAATCCACGGTGATCGGGCAGAACGACAAATGTAGGGAGGTTGTCATTCAGACTGCCCAGCGCATAACTGACCCAACAACCCATCCCCGGAAATCCTGGAGTCTGAAACCCGGTCGCCTGCAACAGGGTCGACGTACTGTGAACCCCGGTCTTTCCGATCAGGTTATGGATGAACGCCATCTCATCGACGACGGCACCGAGCGGTGCGGTCACTGTTGAGAGATGCTTCCCACACTCGCCATATTGCTTCCAGTCCCATGGCGAGGCAAATGTTGCTCCGTGACCATTCTGAAACAATTCGACTTTCTCACCCGGATCCCACGGCTGGCCGTTTTTCTTGATCAGCGCAGGTTTGTAGTCGAATAAGTCGACATGCGACGCGGCTCCTGCCATGAAAAACTGCACGACGCGAGTCGCCTTCGGGGGGAAGTGCATGACCTCCAGCACGCCACCGTGAGCCCGCGCGACTGTCGCCGGCGCGGCATTGGCAGAATCGGTGAATTCTCGATCAAGCATCGAGGCCAGAGCCAATCCCCCCAGCCCACCACCACACGCCCAGAGAGCTTCGCGCCGATTGATTGCAGATTGTGACTGTCCCAGCTTTTCCAGCATCGCGTTCTCCCGTTGAGTGACCGCTCTAAGTTGTAACTCGATGCGAACCCCACGCCAAGGTCCTACCACTCAATTTGCTGTCGATCCTCCATCGCCACCCAAACTTGCGTTGCTAAACGAATTGCGATCATCACTAAACGTTTGTTTTTCGGCTTCAATTCAATCCTTGTCTTATTGCCTTTCACCACTTGATGGTCGATGTCTCGACGCGTTCACGACGGTGAAATCACCCTAATGTGAGTGCGCACTTGCTTACACACGTGGAAATCGGTAATCTTGCCTATGCCAAACGAGAACGGCCTTCGCCACACTTCCACGGTATGGGGTTCCATGAACCGACTGCGAAATTTCCTGCAACCGTTTGTGACATATGGAGCATATCCATTCACTCTGGCCCTCTGCCTCGCTGTCTGCATCTACGCGGTCTGGAGACAACTCGATTTCCAGGCCGTGTATGGGCCGCTGGTGATGGGGTTAATGGCCTTTTACCTCGTGATCGAATTGTTGTTCCCACTGAAGCGAGAGTGGGGTATGACATTTCAGGACTTCATTCATCGTGACATGAAATTCCTTGTCCTGAACGGTGTCGTGCAAGGAATGGGGCAGGCGACCGTGGGATGGATCGCGATCACGCTGTCCTTGGACAGCAAAGGTCCGCTTCAGAATGTGCCATTCTATTTCGCCCTGCCGATCGTGTTCATACTCTCCGAATTTCTTCACTACTGGTATCATCGCCTGAGTCACGAGTTTGGCGGGAGGGTTGGCAAGTTTTTGTGGAGGACGCACGCCGCCCACCATCTCCCTGACCGGGTTTACGTCCTGATGCACGCTGTCGGACACCCCCTCGATTTATTGGCAATGAACATCCTGATGATGGCGATATTGCCTCCCCTTCTTGGCTGCACGCCGGACGTGACATTCGTATTCGTGGTAATTTCAAACCTTCATGGCATCGTTTCTCACTTGAATGTGGACATCCGAGCGGGGTGGCTCAACTACATATTTTCCCTACCCGAAGTTCACCGCTACCACCACAGCACCGATGTAACGGAGGCGAAGAACTACGGCTCTGTTTGGATGCTGTTCGATCAATTGTTCGGAACTTTCGTGTACCGCCCCGGTGAACTGCCACTTCAACTTGGCGTTGCTGAGCCTGCGAAGTATCCTGAATCCACGAGAGTTTTTGCAGTCCTCACCATGCCTTTTCGGCCTGAAGCACCGAACGAGAACCTCAGTCAAACAGGGACCAATGCCACGACCGAAAACCATCACCGACCTCGAAGTCCTGAAAGTGGCTCGTAAGCACTTCATTCAGCAGGGGACTGGTGCGTCCACACGGTCAATTGCCAAGGATTCCGGCGTATCCGAAGCGGTATTGTTCCAGAGGTTTGGCACAAAGGAAGGTTTGTTCTTCGCAGCAATGGTCCCGCCTGCTGCCGCATTGGATGAAATCTTCGACGTGATGCCCGGAAAGAAAACCGTCATCGCCAACCTTGAGAAAATCAGTGCCGGAATCTTGGACTATTTTCGGAACGTCATTCCGATCTTCCTGCCGCTCGTTACCCATCCGGCTTTTGACATGTCTGTTTTTCTCAAACAGCATGAAATCCCAGCCATGCAGCTCAATCAGCGATTACACCAATACCTATCTGCCGAAGCAGAGTTAGGCCGTGTCGGAAAGAAACACCTGGACGGGGCCATCAACTTGCTGATTTCGATGCTTCACAATCTCGCCATCGGAGAAAGCATCGGAGCGAGTGATCCAAAGCACGCACCGCAAGCGATTTCAGCTTCAATTGCGACGATCTGGGACGGGATTCGTTAGTTCCGACAACACGAGAGTCTCTTCCGTGTTCTCGCCGAAAGGCTTCTTGTGTTGTTGCGAACAAGGGATTTGGACCATAACACTGGCCAGTACTTCAACCGGGAATCTGCACTGGCCGATTCTGTTGGCCCGATTCCAGGATCGCTTGTGTCAAATCAAACACAGGCAGTGCAGCTTCGGGAGGAGACAGGTCGACGGCGCCTTCCAGAATTGAATCCAGAAACCCCTCAACCGGCGTTGATTCGGGTTCGTCAGCAGTGAGTTTCTCCATCGTGCCATCGCGGGCAATCCACAGTTCACCGTGCCGAATCATCAAATCTGCCCGCTCGCAGTGAAGATGCAGATCTTCGCCGAGATACTGTGCGTGACCGACAAAATCGATCGATGCAACCACATTGCCACTGAACAACGCAGAGACACTCGTCACTATTTCCACATGACTGCCACACGTCTGGCTGCGGGCGAATGCCTCCAGAGGCCTCAGACCTGTGACGTAGAACAGCGAATCGAGTTTATGGCTGCCAGCATCCGTGACAAATCCCCCGGGATTTTGTCGAGGGTCGTCGCGCCATGTTCCGCCGATTGTCTGCTGCCAGTTCTCGACGTTGTGTGAGACGATGGCTCGTACGGCTCCCCAGCGTCCCGACTGGACTTCGCGTCGCAACGTGCGGTACAGAGAAGTGTGCCGCCGCTGGTAGCCCAATGTAAAAACCTGCCCGTTCGCTCGAGCCCGCTCCGCTCGCTGGATCAGTTCGACGATCTCGGCCCGAGTGGATGCGAGAGGCTTTTCGCAAAGTAGATGCCATCCACGATCCAGGCACGCGACGGATTGACGGTAATGCTCGGCTGTGGGCGTACAAATGATTGCTGCATCGATCTCTTCGATCTGCAACAGTTCTGCAAACGTCGATGTCAGTTGAGCGGTTGGACAGAGTTCGGACTGCAATGCCCTCGCCGTCTCATGTTGGGCATCCATCAGGGCGACAACGTGACCTCGTCCATCAGCAATCAGCTTCTGAGTATGGTGCCGTCCCATTCTGCCACAGCCGATGATGGCAAATCGGAGATGTTTCATGACGGGTGTTCACTTGATGAAGGTAATGCAAAGGCTCTGTAGCCGAACTCGTGAGAGTTCGGAGATGCGATAAACGACCTGAATTCTGAGGATTGGGATAGTCGTGGTTCGCTCCGCGAACCAACGCTTCTTGATTGACAGACTTCTGAGGGCCAGGCGACTAATTGAGTTGCCATAAGAAAATGCGGCGTTGGTTCGCGGATAGGTTGTGAATCTATTAACTTTTTGGGTTTT
>CAIWEX010000910.1 GCA_903911795.1 uncultured Schlesneria sp. | reverse complement strand
CTCAGAAGTTCGGCATGTTCCTGTGTGTTCAGGATTTGACGTGCCCAGGCTACTCTTTCCTGCACTCCGCCAGCCTGGCCGCTCGCATCCCTTCAATCGCAGCGATCGAAGGAAACAGCCGCCAATACTGTCCCGCCGCGAACAAACAGTGGGCCAAGCGGTTCCCAGCCATGTTTGATATCACGGATGGAACAGTCGGCACGTTCGAATTGAACGGCGAAGGCCTTGGGTTTTGAGAGATGAGATCAAGTGATCGCCCGCCGTGACACTGGGCAATCGGCTTTTTCAATGTAGGGTGGGACCAGCTCGCGAGCGCCGGCCCACCAGATTTGTCGGGATTGTTCCAAGCACTGGTGGGCCGGCGCGGCGAAGCGCCGCTGGTCCCACCCTACTTTTGCTGTTATTTGCAATTCCAGCCGTTTACCCAGCAGCCCATTCGGTCCGGGAACAAAGCACCTAAAATCGAGCGAAGTCCCATCGGGTGCGAACCGCCGATTCTCGCGTCCCTTCAGGATGCGGTTTTGAGAGCGACCTGTTCCGGGGGCTTCCGCTGCGCTGCAACCCGGCTACCTTCTTTGATCGCTTCGCGATCATGAATCCCCTCGCTCCAGTCCCGGCCATCTTGCCTCAACCGACTGCTGACTCGTACTTGCTCGGCATTCTGTCATCTTGCTCGGCATGGATTGTAATCAGCACGACTGTGCCCGCCTTGAGCGCCTATCTATGTCATTGTATTCGCCGTAGAATCGACAAGCGAACAAATTGTTGAGTTGACTGTGCGGCCTCGAAGAGACTCGGAATCCAGTCAAAAATGCTCTCCAGCGCAGGCTGAATGGCACGTTCACGTGTAAGCCGGCAGGGCGAATTCTTCCTGGGGAATTGCTCGCTGGCAGTTTTGTGCCACGATTCGAAGGCATACGTTCGACGGAATTACGAACGTTGTCTTGCGATGATCAAACGGAGGAGCTCGAGTGCTGCCATCAATGCCCCCACTGCAACAACTCTCTTCGGTCGTGAAACAAGAGACACCGGATATTCTTTCGCGCTGGCGTCAACAGGTGCGGGAACTTCCTTCCGCACGGCATCTCGATAATCCATCGCTGAATGATCACATGCCCAGCATCCTTGGCGAACTGTCAGCGGCTCTCCAAGCCGATTCCGGACAATCGATACCGAGTGCGATTCGCGAAGAGAGTGCACCAGCCCATGGACTTCAACGGTTTCAAGAGGGATTTGATATCCAGGAAATCGTTGGTGAATACAACATCCTGCGTGGTTGCATCCATGATCTGGCCGATCGCCATGGAATCTTGCTGCAAGGAAAGCCATTTCATGTCGTCAATCGCGTCTTTGATACTGCAATTGGCGTGGCCTTGGAAACCTATGCAAATCAGCGTGCCCTGGAAGCACAGCATCGCCGCGAAGAGTACCTCGCGTTCGTGGCACATGATCTGCGAACTCCCTTGAACGCGATATCACTGGCGGGGCGAGTCCTGGAAATCAAGCTCACGACGCGAGACACGAGTACCGACGTTGTCCAAATGCTGAAAGCGTTGCGTCGAAACGTTCAGCAACTTGAAGTCCTCATTGGCAAGGTGCTTGAAGAGAACGCGAATCTTGAAGTCGACATCGGCCTCAAACTGGAACGCCGGAACTTCGACTTGTGGCCGCTGGTGGAATCTCTGATTCAGGATCTGCATCCTGTGGCAGCGACGTCAGGAACTCGCCTCGTCAATAACGTACCTGAAGATCTGGTCGTGTATGCTGACGCAGGTCTATTGCGTCGCGTTTTTCAGAACTTGATCGCCAATGCCATCAAATACACTCCGCAAGGCCAGGTCATCGTCGGGGCACTGGAACAGAGTACTGAAAAAACCATCGAATGCTGGGTCACTGACAATGGGATGGGAATTCCCGAACCGCTTGTTGGAAAGATCTTCGACAAGGGAGAAACCGAT
>CAIWEX010000909.1 GCA_903911795.1 uncultured Schlesneria sp. | reverse complement strand
TCTGCAAACGCCCTGTTCGACACAACACGGGGTCAATCTAACGACGAATGCCGTCGGGACGGACAGAAATTCAGTTCCTGCTGACGTTCCACGGGTCGCAATCAATGCCGTGATTGTTCCCACGATCACGGCGACCGATCCCCCCTACTACAGCGCCAGTCATCGCGCTGCGATGTACACGACTTACCAGATGGAGTCGATCTTTCAGACTCATCGTCTGCGTGCAGCACTTCCCGTCGCTGCCGATCCCGACACCACATCAGAGACATGCGCAGTCGTTGCCTTAGGGCCGGCACAGACACGGCGCATTGTTCGCATCGCGGCCGAGCGAGTCGGTGCCTGGCCCGAATTTCCCGATCCGGAAACGATGGAAGCGGGAATGGCCACTGTCGGCGATCCATTGCGCGGCATTCTGCCGATCCCACAGAAGATGCTGTCATCAAAGCTTCTCGGGGGTACCCGGACACGCACCTGTAATGGTGAAGAGGTCTATCGCGCGAGATTTGAAGCGGTATTTGTCTTGCTGCGAACTCCTTCGCCGACCGAAATCCTAAAATTTGGCCAGAACAAATGGTCAACAGACGGGGGTACTGAATCGACCACGACCCTGACAAACAGTCCATTCCCATAACCAACGTGGCCATGGTTAAAACCGGACGGCAGCGAGTTCCTGCTGACGGATCGAAACCGAAAATGTGCTTCGATACGGGGCGACTTTGTAAAAACTCGAATTACGGACTTCATGATGGCATCTGGTTTCACATCGTCTGCAACCGTCTGTCCGACAACTCATCAAATTGTCCTGACCGAAGTCGTACGAAAGCTTCGCGATGAGATTGCCGAATTTGCGACAGAATCGACCTGCTTTCTGAGTGATACTCCGCTGCCCGGCGTCGAGATCCAGGAGAATCTGTTTTGTACGGTCGCGCCTCTGGATGGGACATTTGACGATCGAATGCCGATCGGAGCGGCCGATCTTGGAATCGTTGAGGTGGTGTTCATCCAGGTTTCGATCTGGTCACGAATGCAGTTGGACCGGCTGGATCATTCGGCTCGGTCGTTAACGGATCATACTCGTGGACTGCTTGGTCTGAAGAAGCGAGTGCTTCAGGTGCTGGCAGGTCAGCAGATCTTTTCAGATCATCCCGTGAAATCGATACCCCTGCTGGTGGAACCATTGAAGCCGATACGCGCCGCGCATCCGTCCGCGCGAAAAGCAAGTGATGATTTCAGTAGCGTGTCGCTGGTCTTCCGGGCTGCGTTCAACTGGAACCTGGCGTCTCAATGAGCGCAGGTGAGATCGAGCCTGCAACAAACATCGTGATGTCTGTGGATTCCGAATTGAATTAATACCTGTTCCAAGTCAGCCAAACATGCCTATTCGATTTGCTGGCATTGATCTGCTGCTCGAAGACCCTGCGGGGACGGTGCGCACCTGGCTGGATCAGCATCTCTCAGAAATGTACGCGACAATCTTTTGCCTGGAAAACCAGACAACTCGTGAAGGTCGATTCGCGAGTATTCGAAATACGGGCTCACCTGCTGGGGTTGGTACTTCTGTCTCGTCAGGCTTCCCGGCACAAGATACCGCGACCGTGCGACGCGTCGGGTTGCCCGTTGCAAACTACCCGCGTCCACCGAAGCCGCGGATCAATTCGCTGTATTGGCCGACGGGAGCAACTCGGTGGGCTCATGGATTGTTCTTGATTACGGAGTCAAATCTGTCCCAGGTTCTGGATGCCTGTGCGGGCGAACAGTCTGCGACGTTTGAACTCTCGTCAAAACGTGAACGTCCGACGGAAAGCAGTTCTGGAGCAGGCGGAACTGGCACAGAGATTCGAGGGAGTCTGTACCTGCTGGCACCGAGGCCTGTTTCGACTGTTGGCATCGCGTCTGAAGAACGACTCTGGCTGCTTCCACTCGTTGACGCTCGATACTTCTGGCAGTTCTCGCACGTTCAACAGTACGCACCGAACTCGTGGTCTGAAGCGCTGTCCGGAATTCAGGGAGTCAGCCCGGCCGATTGCCCTTCACTCGGTGAAGCGGTTCCGATGGCGTACGGTCGGCCGTCGACAATGGAGTTTGTTCGCGATTTCGAAAATGCCGCAGTCCTGATGGATGCCGTCGCGCTGACGCTGGGCCGCCGAGTCGTCGGTGGTCCGACTGTCAACGGGTTCCGCTTTCAATCCTACCAGACGCAACCCGCTGTCGCGGCCCGCGTAGTCGCCACAGAAAATCTCTCCAGTCCATGGGACATCGTCGCGGGAGGAGAATTCACGGACGAGGCACGGTCGCTGGGGAATATCCCAAGTCGCGTCGTCGTCACATACGGTAACGCCGCCGGTGATCGCGTTGCGGGATACGCTCAACGAGAGCAGTCGGGTGTGACGCATGGTGGCTCGAAAGTGTTTCATTGCTCGGCGACTGGCGGAAGTGCCGTGCCGTCTGATGGAAAATACACGAGTGGTCCCGAGCAGGCACTGGCGAATCAGGTCGGGGCGGACTACTACGAATGGCTCGCCCTTCAATACGATGTGACTCTTGCCGGAATCGTCCCTTGGAGCGTCACGGGGTACGACGATTATGTTCGCTGGGAGATCGCAGTCCGGGGAAAAGGGCGTCGCCGAAAGTATGTTTGCCAGACTCGAGCCGTTTCGCTTCCGCCAAACTTCGGATTTGAATCGCTACCGCTCGACTTTCTTCCTTTGAGTTCGAGTAGCTCAAGCCGTTCCAGTGGATCGAGTTCCAGCCTCTCCAGTTCGTCGAATTCCAGTTCCAGCGTCTTCAGTTCGAGTCCCTCCAGCAGTCTGGCGAGTTCAGGCAGTTCTCAGACGTCATCGGGTTCGTCAAGAAGCTCTCAATCGGCGACATCCTCGTCGACATCGTCATCGACAGTGAGTTCCTCATCCAGATCGTTATCGTCTTCGCTGTCGTCGGTGGCATCATCAGGCGCCTCTCTCGTATCTGATTCGTCGTCTGCGGTGTCGAGTGTCGCTGATTCTTCGTCCGCTTCTGTAATGAGTTCTTCCGCAGTATCCAGTTTCTTGAGTTCATCCTCGACAAGTACGATTTCATCGACGGGTTCCTCAAGCCTCAGCAGTGCGAGTGCTTCGTCGTCGCTGCCGTCGTCATCGTCGTTCGCGTCTTCAACACGGTCATCATCAGCGTCGTCGTCCTTCGCGTCATCATCAGGAAGTTCGGTGGACTCGCGTTCGAGTGGATCGGCATCCAGTTCCGGACTGTCTGGCAGTTCCAGCAGTCTCAGCGGTTCAAGCACAGTAAATTCGCCGTCGTCGTCTTTCTCCTCGGGGTCGAGTCAATCGGGAATCAGCAGCAGCAGCGTCAGTGGAAGCCAGGCCAGTCCTTCGAGTGTGAGCAGCGGGGCCATGTCGAGTTCCTCGCAGTCAGGTTCATCGGTTTCTCTATCGTCTGGCTCGTCGTCTGCGTCGTCCGTTTCGCGAGGTTCACAGGGTTCGTCGACGACTTCGGGAAGCGGTGGCGGAAGTGGGTCCGATGGGTCGGTCGGTTCGTCAGGGACTGGCAGCGAGTCCAGTACGACGTCCGGAAGTCGCAGTTCTGCCGGTTCGACAGGTTCCTCAGCGACGTCGTCTGGATCTGGGACGTCAACGACATCGTCGGCTTCGGGATCGAGTGCGGGTGGCTGCGCTGACGTGGTGACAGACGTGACCTGCTCCGGAGGAACCCTGGTCGTTACCCGTCGACGAGCGCAGATCGCTTTCTGCGATTGAGGTGAATGGATGCCAACAGTCACTTCCTATACCAATTGCCCGTGCTGTTCATCGAGTTCCAGTTCGAGTCGTTCGTCGTTCTCTCCATCAAGTACCTCTCGAAACGAGTGTTTTCCCGGCCTGGCAGGATCGTTGTTGCATGTTGTAATACAGCCCGCGGCAGGCTGTCACTGTACCGGCGAGAGCGTTTTCACGGCCCTTTACGAAGGGGTCGGTGCCACCGGCACGTTTACGCTGTGCGACCTTGGAGAAGTGGTTTTCGTCGTGCAATGTGATACGGAGTCGTGGTCGGTCGCTGCGACCAGCGCCAACTTTGGGGGTGACAGTCTTCGTCTCGCAAACGCGGTGGCTTGTCCGGGAGTATTCTTGATCGGAGAAATGAGAATCGGCTTATGCCATTTCAATTTCGTGGTGACATTGTGAAGCAAATGCCATCAAATTTGCAGAAAATCTG
>CAIWEX010000908.1 GCA_903911795.1 uncultured Schlesneria sp. | reverse complement strand
TGGTTCGACCAAGGCGGTGTCGAAGAAAATCGACATCAATGTGCTGAAGGCCGTGTCGACGCGAAATGGTGCGATGAAGTCGATGGGTGCGATGATGGAAAACGTCAGCGACGGATTCTAAGTTTTTTCGTTCTGCGGCATCGCTGAGGCGCGCATGCGGTAAAAACCTCTGAATTCGTGAGGCGTTAGATAGTCGTGGTTCGCTCCGCGAACCAACGCCTCTTGGTTGACAGATTCCTGAGGACGAGGCGAATATTTGAGTTGCCCTCAGAAAATGCGGCGTTGGTTCGCGGAGCGAACCACGACTATCAGGCGTCCGTCATGGCTACTCTGAATATCATCGTTAACGATACCAGCCGTGTTGTTCCTGAAGGAACGACGGTTGAATCCCTGCTGGGAATCCTTGAGCTGAAGCCGCGGTTTCTGGCTGTGGAACGGAATCGACAGGTCGTTCCGCGAGGGGACCACCCTGCGACTGTGTTGGCCGACGGTGATCGACTCGAAAGTGTAACGCTGGTGGGTGGAGGTTGATCGCGATTCATGGCTTCTTCGACAGACTCGACTTTGGTTCTTGGATCGCATCGGCTTACCTCCCGGTTAATCGTTGGCACAGGTAAGTACACGACATTTGAGTTGATGCGTGAATGCCTGGAAATCAGCGAAGCCAGCGTGATTACTGTGGCCGTGCGTCGTGAACGCCTGGTTGATGCCGCGGGGCGAAACATTCTCGATTTCATCGACCTGGACAAGTACACAATCCTTCCCAATACCGCCGGATGTTTTACGGCTGAAGACGCCGTTCGTACCGCAAGACTGGGACGTGAAATCCTGGCCAGCGTCGGTAATCCAGGAGCCAGTTGGATCAAGCTGGAAGTCCTGGGGGACAAGAAGACCCTGCTGCCCGATCCTGTTGCCACGCTGGAAGCAACTCGCGAACTGGTCGCCGATGGATTTGAAGTCCTGTGCTACACAACGGATGACCCGATTACGGCTCGTCGTCTGAAAGATGCCGGTGCCACATCGGTGATGCCTGCAGGGAGTCCGATCGGTAGCGGACAAGGGGTTCTCAATCCGAACAACATTCGGATCTGCATGGAATACTTGAAAGAAAACGATCCCGACTATCCGGTGATTATCGACGCAGGTGTGGGAACTGCCAGCGATGTCGCGTTCGCGATGGAACTCGGTTGCGACGGGGTCCTGTTGAACACCGCGATTGCATCGGCGCAAGACCCGCGAAAAATGGCCGAGGCGATGAAACTGGCGTGTCGTGCCGGCCACCTCGCTGCACACTCCGGCCGGATTCCCAAAAAGCTTTATGCAACGGCCAGCAGCCCCGAATCAGGCCTGATCGCTCCTGGGACGGTGGCAAAGTAGCTTTAGGGAATCAGGCCCGACCCCGAAACATTGCGACCCAATCACTGTGCAAGGCGATCATGGTTCGCACGCAAGGTAACGACCCCGAAGAGCAGCGAGTGATCGATGATGTCCACCAGTTCGGATGGCACATTGTCGGCGTTGAAGATGATCCTGAGGGGCCGGCGTTTGCCTATTCTGTTGGGATGTTTCACACGCTGAATCATCCTGAAATCATCATCATCGGCCTGAACGATGCCGAGACCATGATGCACATCATCAATTCGATCGGTGATGAGATTCGAAAGGGAGCGAAATTCCAGGATTGGCATGAAAGCGATCAGATCCTGGATGGCTATTCCTGTATGTTCCGCTCCGTTCCGACCGAGGTCTATCCCGACTACCTCGGCAACGCGATGTGGTTTCACCGCCCAGAACCGTTTCCCGTCCTTCAATGCGTCTGGCCAGACAACCAGCACCGCTATCCCTGGCATCCCGAATGTCAGTCCGGCATCGTTCAGCGGCAACCAGTCTTGGCCCGGAGCCTCGATTGGCCATTTCATGAAGGAAAGAATCGAGCGGCTTTCACCACCAGCAGGGTATTGGAAGATTCACATCCAATACTCCTTGTGAGCCATGATGCCGAAGGGGATTGGCAGTTTTTATGTGGCACAACAAACCGGCCCGCTGATGGAAAGATCGTTTGCCTGAGTACCATCGTCGATCTTCATCCCTCAGTCGTAGAATTGGCAGATCTTCCTGTCGGCTGGCAGGCCGTGAGAAGCACGTCGAGTGATTCGTGGCGGCGTATTCAGACAAGGTAAATTCCAACGCTGTCGATGGAATCCGCAAGAATTGCCCAAGGGGCTTTTCACGAAAAATGAAGCGTTGCGCCAAACAGGGGTCGGGCCTGCGATTTTTGGATTTTGGGCCAATCGGAACCGCAGTCTTTTGAAGGTTGCCTTTCTCTGGCCAAAATCGAAAAATCGCAGGCCCGACCCCGACGCAATAACTCTGCCTCTCCCACACCGTAGCCGATTGCGGAACGGGGGCCTTCAGTCTACTCTATTTCAGGCACATCCTTTCAGGCTGACCCGATGGAGATCTTCGCATGAATAAACTCTGGACTCTGACGAATCCCCTTCTGGTGTTTTCACTTTTTCTGTCGCTCGTGACCAGTCTTTACGCTGATCCGGTTCCACCGTTTCCGACAGATCCCGGGGCGTGGGTCAATTCCGGACCGTTGTCAATGGAAAGTCTCAAGGGGAAAGGGATTGTTCTCTGGTTCTTCGAAGAAGACGATCAGGGGAGTGCCGCACGCTGGCGCACGACTGTGGACGAAGTTAAAAAGTTCGAAGGGCGACCGGTGATCTTTATCGCCGTGAACTCGGGAAGTCCTCGACAGAAGGTCGAGGCCTACGTTCGGCAGGTCGGGGGAAAATGGCCCGTAATTGTGGACCAGTCGCGCGACTTCGAGTCTGCCTGTGGAATTTTCCAGGAGATTGATACCAAGAATGTTTCGCTATTTCGTTACATCACTCCCGATGGCCAGATGCATATTCCGGTAAAGGACGAAATCAAGGAGATTGCCGACCTGGCAGAAGAGGGTGCCGCCTGGAAAATTGATCCCTCAAATATCCCCGATCCGCTCAAGCAGACCTGGTTCGCTGTCGAAATCGGCAACTACAAAGGCTTGGGAGCGAATTTGAAGAAGTCGTCATCATCGCCCAAAGCGGAGACGAAAGAAGCGGCCGCAAAGCTGATGGAAATCGTGCAGCAAGAGATCGATGCTCAGATGGCGAAAATCAAGGAATCTCAGGAAGCCTCCAATACCTTCAAGACTCACGAACTGCTTTCTGAGTTACTCGATCGGTTCAACGGATTCGAATTGCCGAAAGAGACCGCGACGATGAAAAAAGATCTGGCCAAGGACGCCAAGGTCAAGGCAGGGATGCAGGCCTTGAAGAGTTTGGAAACGGAACGAAAGAAACTGGCGGTCGGCAACCCGGCGGCAAAGGCCAAGTCGGTCGCGGCTCTGGAAAAAATCGTGAACGACTTTCCGGAAACCTCGCTGGCACGACATGCACAGGCCTTGATCGACGCGGCTCAGAAGTAGCCAGCGAATGAGTTCGCAGGCCACGGCAAATGGAATTCTTCCGCGCGGTGCCTACTTGGGGAGTGGAGCGATCCAGGTATTCGCTGTCAGAGGGCGAGGGTTATTCAGGCCGCCCCCCGTGATGATGATGCTTCCGGAAATGATTTCGGCCGATGGGGCGAGTATCTTTTCTGGGATCGTTCCGATGGTCTTCCACACATTTGCTTTGGGATCATATTCCAAAATGTCATTCACAACGTTGCGTGCTGGCTGGGAGCTATTGCAGCGGCCACCGAGGATCACGATTCGGCCGTTGTGAATGATCGTGCTAGATTCAAAATGGCTGCGGCCGTCGGGTAGGCTCGCGATCTCGCTCCACATCCCCGTTGCGGGATCAAACCGATGGCAGGAACTGACATCGATCTGGGTCTTGTCGTGACCATGATCACCACCAAGAGCATAGATTTTGCCGTCGAGGACCGCTGCACTGACATGACCACGCGGGTCGGGCAAATCCGCCTCGCGTTTCCACGTAGTTCCTCCATCCAGTGATAAGCTCCAGTGCTCGCCCGCATTCGTGTCGCGATCCACCTTATACCCACCGAAGTAATGCAAATGGCGCCCTTGGATAGCGAGGCCCCCACCTGCGCGCGGTTCAGGCAACGGCGGTCCCGCAGTCCAAGTGTCGGACGTGACATCATATTTCCAGACTTCCGTGACGACCGGGCCAGGATGTCGCCCCTTAAAGCCCCCCGCGAACCAGACAGTCTTTCCATCGATGGCGGGATTCAAATGCGTCAATCCCGATGGCATCGCCTTCTTTTGTGACCACGTGTCGGTCACGGGATTGTAGAGATCGACCTGGGTCGAGGAGTGCAGGTCTTCCGTAAATCCACCGAACAGATAAAGCGTGTTCTCGACGACGACCGTCGGTGACTCGACCCGTTTAAACGGTGTCGGGGCCGCCATCTTCCACTTCAGTTCGGACCAGGCGGTACTTCGCGATCCCACGACAGGCTCATCGGCCAGGACACTTCTGGTCATGATCATCGCAATGACCATGAATAATGTACGAGTCGGAAACCGCATTTGTTGCTTTCTGAATCGAGGAATTCTTTTCAATCGTCAGTTGTGGATGGACTGAGCGATGCCGCGGTTTTTCCATGCGGCACGACAAATGCCAAACTACCACATTCCGACATTCGCTAAGAACGTCCGCAGTTTCAAGGCATTAACAGCCTGGCTATCGCGTTACTTGAATGGCACCACGCTGATTTCGATCTTGCCAATGGCGAAGGGGATCGACTGTTCGGGGGCGATGACAATGTCGTTCCCCCACATCTTTGAAAAGCAAGCATTCGTCACGTGCCAGGTGTGAGTCTGCCAGGTGGACTCCTGCGACACACCGAACCATTGGCCGACGTTGGCGTATGGCATTCGTCCCTGGCTGTCAGCAGCTTCGTATCGAAGATTCATGCCGACATTCCCTGCAGCGAGGCGGCGGACTGTCGCACGGACGTAGTATTCGCGGGTCTGAAAACTCGCGAAGGACGGATGCGCGTAAAGTGAAACGGGATGATTGATATCCCCTGCCACGACAAGGCCCGCAGATCGATCCGCAAATGTGACCGTCGGGTAATTTCCCCGGCCACGTGGGGTGACTCCCTGAACCTGATCGGGCAGTCCTGCCTGGAAGCTGACCGTTTTGGCGGATGTGTAGTCACCTCCCCAAGGGAAGTTCTGGACGGAATTATCGCGAGCCTGTTGAACGAGGTCTGCGGGAAGCCCGGCGATGATCATCGGGATGTCGCTCAGTACGAGTGGATTACCGGCCGTCAACTTCGTCGTGACAGTACTGATCGCATTCGTCACGTTGACGTCTTTTGCAAAAGTGAGCGTTCGACTGGCAGTGTCCGACTTGAACCCGGTCGGCATCCATGCGACCAGCACGTCCGACGATCGTCCGGCAAACACAAAGCCGTAACCACGTTTCAGGTCTCCCAGAGCCAGCCAGCCCTGGTATTTTGGCGATTCTCCCAGTTCTGACGCGAGTACTTTCATCGTTCGGTAGGCCGCCCGTGGACTGCCATCACGTTTCAGCAAACCGAATCCCTGATCTTCACCCGCTGGGTCTTGTGCCTCAAACCACTGCGTGCAGGTGATGCCCTGAGCGATGGCCATCGTGTACATCCGAGCCAGGGCATTCGCAGCGTCCAGTTCGGTGATTGAGCGTTCTTTATTCGATGTCAGGCGATGGCCGACTTCGGTCATCCAGATTTCAGCATTAGCCCTTTCTGGCGCGGCCTCTTTGAGCATGGATCGCAGCATGCGATTCATCCAGAGAAACGGAACTTCGCCGTCCGTCTCGGCCAGTCCATCCGCGATCTCATACGGATGGATACAGAGAAAGTCGAAACTATTGGATTTTCCCTGCGCGGCCATCGCGCGGATGGCCTGATGGAGATACGGAGCGTCGAAGCTGGCAACCGTCAGCCCGACCTGTGCGTGCGGATCGGCTTTCTTGGCGGCTTCGTACGTGGCAACGGCGAGGCGAGCGTAATCGGTCGTCGTGTGATGGCCATCATTGAAGCCTCCGTTCCCTTCATTCCAGACTTCCCAATAGCGAATCTGGTTTTTGTAACGTCCCACCACAGTGGACACGTATCTGGACCAGCTTTCCAGATCTTCCATCGGGAAGGCGTGAATCGATTTGGATCCTGGACGTGAACCCATCAGGATGGCGTTGATTTCCAACTTGTGATCGGTCGCCGATTTGATCAATCGATCCCCGTCGGTCCAGTTCCACGTTCCCTGTTTCGGTTCGAAGTTGCTCCATTCCGGAAACAGGCGGACTGTCGTGACACCCGCTTCGGCCATCTTCGGAAACCACTCTTCGTGGTTCCGGAATGAACTGGCGGAGGAACTGATGCCCCACGGTGAAACGATTCGTCGCACAGGCGTGTCAGGCTCGGCCGCGTAAATTCCGTTGAAGTCGCTGATCAAACACCAGCAGGCCAGTACCGCGAACAGACGACGAAACCAAGATGCGTGCAAAGTCATTACCGGTCAATCCTGAGAGGAGAGTCGCCATTCATCAGATTCAGGACACAGATCCCGTGTCCTGAATCGAGAATCCACAAGATACAACGAACATCCCCATGG
>CAIWEX010000907.1 GCA_903911795.1 uncultured Schlesneria sp. | reverse complement strand
GGGAGTCTTGCGTGGCCACTTACTGCTGCCCGATGAAGCTGCGACATGCGATGGTTTCCCGTTACGCGCCGTATTGCTCCACGAACTGGCTCATCTCCGTCGTCGAGACTCGCTGACGATGGTGATCGGACAGTTGGCACGAGCCATCTACTGGTTCAATCCCCTGGCATGGCTGGCGATTCATCGCATGCGCATCGAGCGAGAACGTGCGTGTGATGACGACGTTCTGCGGTGTGGTGTGAAGCCGAGCGACTACGCGGCCAGTCTGCTGGAAATTGCGACGAGTTTGCGTCCTCGCCCTGCAACGGCGACTGCGCTGGCCATGGCCGACGCAACGCGGATTGAGCATCGGATCCGCACGATTCTCGACGTCGATCAAAACCGTCGTCCAATGTCGACGGAGAGTGCTGTGGTAGCGGTGATCATTGCGATGCTGATCACGGTCTCGCTGTCGATGGTCCGAGCAGCAGATGAGAAACCGAAATCGGAATCGGAACTTCCCAAGACTGTGAAGTCCGAGACAGCCCCTGTCACGCAAACGACCGCAACCATTCCGCAACAGCAGACCGCAGCTACGAATGCAGGTCTCACTGACGCAAAGAAAGAGGCAAAAGGCGAAGCGTTGCTCGCGAAACTGAACGAAGTGTCGAGAACCAAGTTCCACGATTTGAAGCCGGACGAACTTGCCGGGCTGGTGGTCGATGCCGATTTTAATCCGCTCGCAGATGTGCTGGTCGATATCTGGACATTTCGAGCTGGGACCGAAACGACGACCGATGAGAACGGATTGTTTCGGCTGAAGATTGGCAACGAAGGGACGCGAAAAGTCGAAATCCAGTTCAGTAAGCCTGGCTATTCACCGGATTATCGAGTTCAGCAGACGCCCGGCGAAATCATGTTCGTTGGGTTGGACAATAAGACATTCATCGAAGGAACTCTGCGAGGTACCGACGGAAAACCGGTCGCAAACGCAACCATCAAGGGTACTCAGGGAATGCAGCAACACGATGAGTTCGCCTTTCCCGGTCCAACGACGTTGGCGACGACCGACGCCGAAGGTCGATATCGAATGTACGTGTTCCGTGACAACTACGACATTCGAGTGAGCGTTCCAGGAGCCGGCGTTGCGCGAGTTAGCGAAGTTCGTGTCAACCACGAAGAGACCAAGTCACTCGACATCCAGCTCCGACCTGCCGTGCGATTTGAAGCGAAAGTTGTCGATGCCATCTCGCGTGAACCAGTCGAGAAGTTCGTCCTCTGGAATTGCTTCGATTCCAGTATTCTCGGTGTGTCCGACGCGGAGGGAAAGATCGTCATCGACGGAATGCTACCGGGCGAGTTCGAATTCTTCTGCGGTCAGGGCGAACCACTCGATCAATGCGGCGGAACTCCCTGTTATGGGAATGGCAATTTGGGCCGCTGGTGGTCGGCCGATGCCGCTCACGAACACGAACAGATGAAGATTGGCAAGAATGGTTGGCAAGACAACTTCGACAACCTCGCCTTCAATCTGTCGGTCGGCATGAAGCCGGTGACGATTGAAACGGAGCGAGGCGTCACGTTCAGCGGGCGCGTTTACGATCCCGATGGCAAGCCGGTCGAAGGAGCAACGGTAGCTCCAGCATTGAACGGCTACTCCTTGACGGGTGACACTCGCTACAGCACGAAAACCGAAAGGGATGGCGGCTATCGCGTCGTGATGCCAGCGGGCAATACCGTTCAATACGGATTGATGGCTCACGACGGTGACTATCAGGAATGGCGCAATTGGGCGAATGGAATCTCTGAACTGATTTCGACCAAACCAGGTCAGCAATTTGAGAACTTCGATCTGAAACTCAATCGCCCAGCGACGGTTCGAGGTCGGCTGGTCATCGACGAAGGTCTCAGCGTTGGTGATCGCGAAGTGACCGCCGAAGCCGCCGACAAACGTGAGAATAACTATTACGACCCGAAAACGAAGGTCAACGCAGACGGTACGTTCGAGTTGAAGTTCCTTCGCCCTGGCAAGCAGACCATTCACCTCGGACGCATGCGGCCGAGCAAATCGTCTGTTGAAGTCGAATTGAAAGAAGGCGAGATTCGCCAAAGAATCGAGTTGCGTGCGGTCTCCGATTCCAAAGCCATCACAGAACAGATGAAGAAGCGCACGTTCCGCGTCAAAGTCCTGAATGGTGATGGCCAACCAATCGCGAATCAACAACTGTGGCTGTCGACTCAATATCGAATGTCGTTGAATCTGGAAGCATTTGCAGGTGATCGAGCTGATTTCGCAAATCGAATGAAGCCCTTCGAGAAATATGCGGATACGAAGCGCAAAACAGATGCGGAAGGGCACGTCGATTTCCCAGGTGGTTGGCAGTTATTCGATGATTACAACACGTCGGCGACGGTGATCGCGGTCAATGGTGAAAAGGGACAAGGAGCAATCGGCTTCATTGACGCCAGCCTTAAGATTCCGGAAATCACGCTGCGCATGGCACCGCTGTGTGAGGTCCGCATGGCGATCTCAACCGACGACCTGCCTGCATACGACGAGAACTCGACGGTCGAGCTGCTGTCCAAATACCGACTTGTGGTGCGTCCGAAACTGGTAGGCGATCAACTTGTTGTTCAGTTGCCAGTTGGTGAATACGAAATGACCGTTTCGCACGCTCTCGGTATCCCGCAGGAGGTGAAGTTCACGGTGCAGCCCGGTAGCGAGCAACTCAGACTGGAACCGTTTCGACTCAAGCCATCGCACCTTGCGAGATTACTCGGGAAACCGGCTCCAGAATTGAAGAACATCGAAGCGTGGCTGCATGGCGATGCCATCAAGCTCGCTGATCAAAGAGGAAAGATCGTCGTACTCGCGTTCTGGGATCGATCTTACCACGGCTGGGAGAACTCGGTTCCAACGCTCACGAAGCTGCGCAAAGCCTACCCGGAAAAGGATGTTGTCATCATCGGCGTATTTAACAATTTCTGGTTGAAGCAACTGAAAAAGCAGGAACTGTGGGGTGGCAAGGAATTGCCGTTTCGCGTGGCTCTGGCCGACAGCAGCAGAACCAAGCTGGACGGCGTCGAAGATGTCATTCAAGGCCAGGCGATGGGGGACTATGGCATCACTCGTTTCCCCACGACACTGCTGATCGATCAACAAGGCAACGTGGCCTCGCTGCAGAAGTCCGATGATTTTGACGGAATCCGTCAGCAACTCGACAAGATGCTCGGTGACGCTAAGTGAGCGATATGTGATCGCCAGCCATCAGGCTCAAAGGCGTGCAGGTAGTATCTGCAATTCCGGCACGACAGCGCGTGCGGGCAGTCTGGCCAGGAATAAAACTGCTTGGGCAACATCTTCGGGTGCCAGAGAAAGGTCAAGAATTTCGCGCGGTGTTGGAACCGGTCGTCGCGTCAGAATCTCGGTGTCGCAGAGTCCAGGGAAGATGACCGAAGTGCGGATTCCATGCGATTTCTCTTCGACACGCGTCCCGTGGGCCAGGCCAACGAGCCCATGCTTGCTCGCCTGATAGGCAACGCCTGACACATCCGGCATCTGCACGCACGCCGACGACAGATAAATGATCAGCCCGTTCCCGGCCGAACGCATCGCTGGTAAGACCGCTTTCGTGCAGGTAAATGCACCATTCAAATTGGTGTTGATCAGTTGATGCCAGTTCTCGTCCGTCAATACGGCCAGTGATCGATCAGGAAGGTTTGTGCCCGTCGCATAGACCAGCAGGTCAATGCGGCCTGTCTTCTGCAGCGACTGATCCAGGAGTGTTCGGACGCTGGCGGGATTCGTGCAGTCCGTCACGACGGTTTCCAGTGAGCCACCCAAATCGACAACCTGTTGTGCTAACTCATCCAGCCGATCCGCGCGCCGTGCCGCTGCCACGACGTGCATTCCAGCCCGCGCCAGTTCGATCGCGGTTGCTCGCCCCATACCACTGGATGCGCCGACGACAATCCCTGTTTGTCCGTAGAGATCTCCATTCATTCGCTCAATTCCTCGTACTTCCGCAGATTTCGGATCAGCACCTGTGTCCGTCCACACCTGTACTCAACATCGGACGGCCACGTTGACAATCAGGAATCAGAGCGGGGTGCTTAATGATTGAACGAGAACTCTTTCGAGTTCAGCAAAGCCCATATCAGGTCTCGGAAGACCTCGTCACGTGATTGTCCCATGTTTAGCGGAAGCATCACCGCATTGATCTCGGTCTGGTTCGGCTTTCGTGCCAAGACTGTCAGGAATAATCGCTCCGTCGCCTGTGCATTGTCCGGGGTCGACTTGAGCAGTTCGGCCAGTGAACTGTTGCCAGCTTCGATCTTGCGCGAGATCGTGTCGCCATTCTGAAGGTGCAACAATTGTGACATCGTCACATCTCCCAGTCGTTCGCACGCACAAGCGGTCACGCGATCGGAACGTCCGAACAATCTGAGAAAGTACGAGTCGAGTCCGGGGTCAGGAAGTTGCTGAGCTCGAACCCCTTCCGGATAGCCTGGGAACTGGTCAGGAATCGCAGTCACCTGACTCAAGGCATCCAGCAGCAATTCCGCGGGCAATCGACGGGCGTAATAGTGCGAATAGAAACGCGTGTCGGCTTCGTTCTCGGCGTGGGTATCGGAACTCATCTGATACGTTCGCGAATTCAGGATCGTCCGCATCAGATGCCGCAGATCAAACTTGTGGTTGGCAAAGTCTTCATTCAAGGCTTTCCACAATGCGGGGTTCGTCGGTGGATTACTCGCTCGCAGATCGTCGACCGGTTCGACCAGTCCGACACCCAGGTAATGCCGCCAGATGCGGTTGACAATGCTCCCATTGAAAGCTTCGTTCTTGCCGGTGGTCATCCAGTCGACCAGAGCCACTCGAGGATCATTGCCGGGTTCAATGACAATCTCAGAGCGGTCAAGAGGTTGAGCCTTTAACTGTTCGTTGGTGCGTGGCTGCTGCACCATCACAGGCGATCGACGAACCTTTTCGATGTCGGCTGCAACCCCATCGATCTGCTTTCGCAGATCGGTTAATTGTTGTTCTCGCTTCTTGACGTCTTCTTCCTTTTCGGGAACGGCTTCTTTTTCTTTATCCGCCAATTGCTTTTGCAGGTTGGCCAGATGGCGTTCCTGGTTCTGTTGATGTTCGGTGGACTGAACGAGTTCCGTTGCTCCTGCCTGTGGCGACTTGCGATCAAACGCGACTCGCGAAAAGAACGCTGCGAAATGGTAGTAATCGTCCTGAGTGTATTTTTCGAGCGGATGGTTATGACACTTCGCACAGCCAATCCGAGTCCCCAGGAATGCCTGGGCGACACTGGCGACAACATCGGACTGTTGCGTCTGCCGGAATTCACCGATGGTGACGACGTAATATCCAATCTCGGGATGCTCGTCTGTGTTTCCGGACGTCGTCAGGACAGCACGCACCAGTTCATTCCAGGGGCGATTGGAGGCGACCTGCGATCGCAACCACTGATGAAACGCTCGAACCCCCTTCACGCCGCGGACATCGTGATCCCGTTCCTTACGGTTCTGAAACAGATCCGCCAGCAACATGGTCCAGAGATCAACGAACTCGGGGCGTTCCAGCAGCGTATCAATTAAGCGACTGCGTTTGTCGGGCCGGGCGTCGGCCACGAAATCGCGCACTTCACCTTCGGTGGGAAGAGTACCAATGGTGTCGAGAAAAGCGCGTCGGACAAGCATCTCGTCAGAAGCCGCATTTGATGCGGGAATACGAAGTGCGGCGAGTTTCGCGAAGACATGTTCATCAATGAAATTGGCAGGTGCCGCCAATTGCGGAATGGCTCTGTCGAACGGAACCGACACAACGACGACGGCGACCTGCCCCTGATAATGGACTCGTACGGCCGTTTCCCCGTTTCGCAGAATCTTGACTTTGCCAAGTGGATCGACATCCACCAGTCCTGCATCATTAGAAGCGAATTGTGCCAGCCAAGTGACGTCTCGTGACGAACCGTCCGAGTAAGTCGCGGTCACCACGAGTTGCCACGATTCACCGATCTTGCGAGCCTGCGTGGCGGGAATTCCGTCGCCGTTGGCGACTGTCAGACCTGTTATGCGCGGGTCTTCTTTCGACGGACCTGGCGCCCCCGCTTGTAGCCAGGCGACGAGCATCTGATGAGCAGGTGAACCTGGCTGAATGACCTTGCCACCGCCGTGAGGAACCTGACCGAGTCCCTTTCGAAGCAGCAAGCTGTCCTCAGGCACCACCAGACTGACCCTGCGCCCTTCCTGTTCCTTGAGAATCCATCCGTGATCCAGTTCCGGAGCGTATCCCCGTAGCGACAATCGGAATCCGTTCTGTCCGGCACCTTTTCCGTGACAGGCTCCCTGGTTGCAACCAAACCGCGTCAGGATCGGTTCGACATCGTTGACGAACGACGGAGGAGCGGACAATGCCGTTTCGACGGAAATGAATGCCGTAGCGGCAATAAATATAAAAACCCGCAAGGCGGGAAACGGTCGAAGTCCGTGATACAAAGCGTGGAACACGGGAAGCTCTCGGAAGGAATGAGTGTGGCAGGCAATTTGACCTGTTGAGTCTAATCGACCTCGCCACGTCTCTCAATCCGCAATTACTTTCCTGCCAGGTGTTTCAGAATGAAATCGACGGCAGGAGTCGGGTCGTCCAACCCGTGTGGGTGATGCTTGAGTCCCGGCTTCACGATGATGTGAATTGTGCCGCCGAGCTTTTCGTAGCGATCCTTGATCAAGACCGAGTTCTCGGGATAAGGAACGACCTCATCCGCGTCTCCGCAAATATGCAGCAGTGGCACTTTGGCTTTGGCGAGTGGTGCGAGGTTATCAATCGGGTTTTTGTCGTAGGCCATCGCCGCCGCTTCATTTGGGAATTCATAGTCGCGGATCAGCTTTTCCCAGTCCCCTTTGCTCCCAGGGGCCTTCCCTTTACCACCTGGCCAGCTCTTGAAATCACAGACGGGATTGTCGCCCAGGATTAGCCCCACCTGATCAGGATGTGCCGCGCCCCAGTTGTAGACGTACAGACCACCACGGCTGAGTCCCTCAAGAACTGGCTTCTTCGAGAAACCGTGCTGTTCGGTCAAGACCTTGTAGAACGCGTCAAAGTGCTTCATGGCACTGGGGCAGCCAAACGTGTTGCCGACATTCATGAAGACCAGATGGAATCCCTTATTGATCAACGCCAGATCAATCTCGGGACGATGATCAAAGAATTCGGCCCGCCAGATCCACGGTCGTCCCTCTGCTGCGGATTTCGGGAGAACAACCAGGCACTTCTGGCCGTCCACTTCAAAGTCATACCGCACAAATCCTCGGTAATCGGACTTGGCGCCCGGGAACGGCTTGGGACCATCATCGGCCATCGAAGTGATGGAGGTGAGGATCACGGCCAGAAGAGTTGCGATGAACGTTGAGCTACTTTTCAATTCTCGGGTTCCTTGAAGACGATGTCGATTGCCAGGCC
>CAIWEX010000906.1 GCA_903911795.1 uncultured Schlesneria sp. | reverse complement strand
TTCACGAATCAGACAGACCTTGTCGACGCCCCAGGCCTCGCGGATCGCTTCAGAAGCGGCCTCGATGTAGGGACTGGTCGGGTCGAAAGCAAATGCCGGGCACCCATGGAAACTCTGGAACTCAAACTTCAACGAGGGTGGGCACTGTGCTTTCAGATACTGATGCAAGGCTTCCGTGAGAACATGAGGATCCTGATCCGGAACCAGGCGGCAGGTAATTTTGACGGTGGCCTTCGACGGAACGATCGTCTTGGGACCGACTCCGGTATAACCACTCACCAGCCCATTCACTTCGCAGGTCGGTCGGACCCAGCGGCGTTCCACCGTCGAAAATCCAGCTTCGCCAGCGACTTCCGTAATTCCAAGCTCTTCTTTGAACGCGGCTTCGTCGAACCCGAGATCGCGGAACTGCTGTCGCTCGACGTCGGTCGGCAGGACAACTTTGTCGTAGAAACCGGGGATCTGGACTCGCCCCTGATCATCGTGCAGCGACGCAATCAAGCGGGCAATTCCCGTCGCGGGATTGGCAACAGCCCCGCCGAACATTCCGGAATGCAGGTCCTTTTTGGGGCCGGTGAGCGTAATTTCGACCGCCAGGATTCCTCGCAAGCCGTAAGTAATTGCGGGCCTGCCGGGTCCGTACTGACTGGTGTCACTGACGACCGCCACATCGCTTTTCAGTCGCTCTTTGTTTGCGGCGAGGAAGTCATCCAGATTTCGGCTGCCAACCTCTTCTTCCCCCTCAATCACATACTTCAGGTTGACGGGCAGGCTGCCGGTGGCACGCAGCCATGCCTCCGCTGACTTGATGTGTGTAAACATCTGCCCTTTGTCGTCGGTAGATCCACGAGCATAAAGCTTTCCGTCTCGAAGCGTCGGTTCAAACGGAGGTGTCGTCCAAAGGTCTAGAGGGTCGGCTGGCTGGACATCGTAATGTCCATAGACCATGACGGTTGGGGCTCCCGGTGCCTTCAGCCATTCGGCATAAACGATGGGGTGACCGGCAGTTGGGATGATTTCCGCCTGAAATTCCAAGTCAGCGAATTGCCGGTGGATGAATGTCGCCCCGCGGAGCATATGGGGTTTGCAGGTGGGATCGGCGCTGACGGTCGGTATCCGCAGCAGTTCTTTCAGTTCTTCCAGGAACCGATCGGAATTCTCACCCAAGTAGCTGGCAACACTGTCGAGCATGAATGCAATCCTCTGCGTAGGACAGGTTTGTGCCTGTCGTTTCGACGACAATCGATTTCCGGCAGGCAGGAATCCTGCCCATAGACAAGAGCTGGCAACCTCGCCGTGGATCTACGGTTAGGTTAGGCAAAGAATAACGGGCACGATTGCAATCCGAAAGGCGGCGAAGTCGATCGGACAAGAATTGATGACGTTCGGCCAGCCGTACTTCGGGAATACGTAAGACCCATCAATGTTGTCAATTCCTCCTGACGTGAAGCCGATTCCGTCGCTCTATCCCCCCCAAACCCATCAATGGCTATGCATTCTCAGCCGATTTCTCCTCCCGATTAGGCCGGAAATCCGGGATCGGCGAAATCAGCCACTCGCCTTGGGGGGGATCGGGCGATAAACTGTTACCCGTTGAGCCGTCCGTGTCGGTACGGCTTTGTTCGTCGGTAAGTGAGTAAGAAACTGTTTCGAGGAAGACGATCGTGGCGACTGCGACAGCAAAATGCACTTCGGTACCCACTGCATCAACAGCAAACGGCAAGTTGAACGGGGCCGATGTATTCGTCGAATGCCTGATCCGCCAGGGGACAGACCTGATATTCGCTTATCCCGGTGGCTGCAGCATGCCTATTCACCAGGCGCTGACATTCCGAGCCAATGACATCCGCACGATTCTGCCTCGACACGAGCAAGGGGGAGCGTTCGCTGCCCAAGGGGTGTCACGAACAACGGACAAAGTCGGCGTTTGCATGGGAACGAGTGGTCCTGGGGCCACAAATCTGGTGACCGCAATTGCGGATGCCAAGATGGACAGTATTCCACTGATCGCCATTTCCGCTCAGGTGCATACGCATTTGATCGGGAGTGACGCGTTTCAGGAAACGCCGATGGTCGAAATCTGTCGCGCGATCACGAAGCATCATTATCTGATCACCAAGACGTCGGATATTCCTCGCGTCATCAAGGAAGCGTTCTACATCGCCCGGACAGGTCGTCCAGGTCCGGTGCTGATCGACATTCCCAAAGATGTCCAGTTGAATCTGGTGGAAGATGTCCGCGTTGATGGTCAGCCTTGGGAACTCGATTTCGATCCCCCGATGAATCTGCCTGGCTATCATCCTGAAGTCCGCCGCGTTCACCCGAACCAGATCCGCGCCATCCTGAAAATGATCCGCGAATCGAAGAAGCCGATTTTCTATGCGGGCGGGGGAATCATTCAGGCGAACGCTACGGAAGAATTTGCCAAGTTCGCTCGTAAGACCGGGATTCCCGTGGCGACAACGCTGATGGGGATCGGCAGCTTTCCGGCAGACGATGACCAGTCGTTGCACATGCTGGGGATGCACGGCACGGTTTACTCGAACTATGCC
>CAIWEX010000905.1 GCA_903911795.1 uncultured Schlesneria sp. | reverse complement strand
CGGCCCGTGTTGAAAAAGTAACGTCCGGACAGCAGGGCACTGCGGCACGGAGTACACGACGGGGCATTCACGTATGCTCTGCGAAACACGGCACCTCGCCGAGCCACTCGATCAATATTCGGCGTTTTAACGACCTGACACGGAGACGGATGCGATTCGATCTCCCCGTAGATACTGGCATAACGCCCCCAGTCATCCGCGAAACAAAAAAGGATATTCGGACGATCGATCGTCTGAGCGAACACATTGCTAGAAAGGCATGAGACTGCCATCAAGCCTACGATCGCAGATACGAAAAATCTGTTTACCAAAATCATATTTGATCTCTTTCCAACTCTCAGCGTCGCCCGTTTGACACGTTATTACTTCTGCGGCTTCCTGGAATTTGGCGTCGGCATCACGGCACCGACTTCCTTTCTCCACGATTCAAGTTTCGCCGCAAGGTCACCAACTCTTGACGGCATCTTCAGTGCCAGATTGTCCGTTTCGCTCAGATCTTCACGCAGGTTAAACAATTCACGTGTACCGTCCTCATACCACTCGATCAATTTCCAATCTCCGTCTCGCACAGCACCTCCGGGAGCACCGCCCTGATTACCGTAATGTGGGTAATGCCAGAACAGTGGTCGATCAGGCAGATTCTCGCCACGCAACACGGGGACAAGACTTTTACCATCAGCGGGATGATCCTGGCGAGTTCCCGCCAGCTCCATGATTGTGGGATAAAGATCGTTGCTGATCATGGGAGTGTCACAAACACTGCCGGGTTTGGTCAGGCCAGGTGCCCGAATGATCCAGGGGACGCGGATTCCACCTTCATACATCCAGCCTTTCCCTGCGCGGAGCGGCAGGTTGGATGTGGGGTGGCCTTCTGACGTGGAAAGTCCGCCGTTGTCGGACGTGAAAATGACGACGGTATTGTCAGCCAATCCGAGACGATCAAGAGCGTCCAAAACTTTACCGACAGCCTGATCCATCGCCTCGACCATACCCGCGTAAACGGCGTGGTCCTGAATCAATCGTACTTGCCGTTCCCGTTCGCGTCCCCAGGCTGGCCCGTCGTGCTTCAATGACTTTGCTTTGGCTTCATATTTCTGACGCAGGTCTTCGCGAGACATCAGCGGAGTGTGTACCGAGTAGAAGCAGAAGTATGCCAGAAAAGGCCCCTGGCGATTCTGCTCCATGAATCGAACTGCCTCGGACGCCAGTCTGTCTGGCAGGTGTTCGCCGGGTGGACCATCGGCAAGGCGAGGGTTTCCGTAGGGAGAAAAATACTTGTTGCCACCGTAGGGGCCACCGCGATCGATTCCCCCCATGTTGATATCGAAGCCTTGAGATTCGGGCCAGAATCCTTCGGGACCCAAGTGCCACTTTCCGGCGAAAAACGTGGCATAGCCACTCTTTTTCAGCCCCTCGGCAAATGTTGTTTCCTCATGCGGCAGACGCTCACGATATGCGGCGGGAAGCAGTTTCGTCGGTCGGTTCCACTTATCCGGTTGAGCCGCGCCGATGTAGTCGGTGATGCCAATACGTTGCGGATACTTCCCGCTGATCAGGCTCGCTCGCGTAGGTGAGCAGACGGGACAGGCCGCGTAGCCCGATGTGAACCGCATGCCCGTCTCTGCTAACCGTTTCAAGTTCGGTGTTTCGTAAAAGCAGCCTGGATTATTCGGGCTGATATCCATGTAGCCCAAGTCATCCACGACAAAGCAGACGATGTTCGGCCTGGTCGCCTTGACGGTGTCCGCAGAGTACGCATGGTTTGCAGAGTCGCTGGAAAACCAGCCTGCCAAAATGAGCCCGAGGATGACAGAGAAACGCCTGAGCATATCGACTCCCACACGAATTCTATTTCTTTGGAGCCAGCTTCACCGTCAGATGATCGATTTCAAATGACATTTTGAGCGGCGAAAAGACGGCTTTGAGGAATTCATCAGCCGTCGCTTTTTCCAATTGCAGATCGATTGTCTGATCGAGGTTGATCCCGGCGGCCTCCAGTGCCGCGGCGTCATATACGAACACGACACTCGACTCTTCCAGCTTCTTCATGACGGCTCGCACGGGAACTCGTTCGAACTTCAACGTAAATGTTCGCTGCCGAAGTGGGGCAGGGCCCTTTTCCACGGGCTTTTTCGGCTTGTTGGGACTCAAAAGTAATGCGATTGCTTCATGGTCTTCGATCGTTCCCTTGACGATCACCTCCGTTCCTTCCAGTCGAGCGTCGAGTGTCGGAAACTCCTCCTGGATTGCTTTCAAAGCGTCGGCGGCCTTGGATTTGAAACGCGGTCGTCGTTCGATCACCACAGTTTTCGGGATCGGCAACAGTTCGATCCCCTTGCCGCCGTCCGTCCACGAAAACGTCAGGTCGAACTGAATCAGGATGATCGAAAGTGCTTCGGCTGCCGTGGCACTCGGAAGTCGGCATCCCGCCCAAAGATCATAGGGAACCAGATCCTCACCCTTAATCTTCAACTGGAATTGTTCTGCTACGCGCCGCAGAATGTCGCCCGGCGATTCCAGATCGACCCAGGCGACCGGGTGCCGCCGATTCAGTTCCGTTCGCCGTTTTTCGGGAATCGGGGTGGATTTGGCAATGAGTTCAGCCGTTCGCAACTCAATCAACGTTCGCACCTGGCGGACAGCGGCGGGAGGACCGACATAGACCACGTTTTCGGGGATGCTGACTTCGGCCTCGACCTTGCGAGCGATCTCCTGAATTCCTTCGGTCAGCGACCGATTGACGATATCCAGTGGGACGCGAACCGTGGGGTCGATGCGACGATCCAGCAAAATTGCGACCCGGCGTTCCACCGAAAGTTTGTTCAGCAGGTCCCGGAATTCCACATTTGTCCATGTTCCCGAGGTGGCTTGATCGAGTTCCGTGTGAAACCGGGCTCCCGTCAGAAAATCGACAGGGGCGGGTTCGCGAGGGCCGGAACCGACCTGTCCCACGGAAAAGAGGGCAAAAAACAACCCGATAATTGTCACCATCGGCAAACCTGTCGGTCAGAAATGGACTGGCGCTGGCATCTCGTAGAATTGACTGCCCGCTGATGCTACCATTCAGGCACTGTCAGTCCAATTCTCATCCGCCCGAGTTCCACGAAAGCACTTCAATCATGCTTGCGACTCATGCCGTCGGCATCGACCTGGGAACCACTTACTCGTGTATCGCCTACCTGAATGAGCATGGCGAGCCGATCACGATCCCGAACAAAGATGGAGAACTGTCGACACCGTCGGTCGTTCTGTTCGACGACGACAATGTCATCGTCGGGACCGAGGCGTTGCGAAATTCGATCCGGCATCCCGACCGTGTCGTCGTGCATGCCAAGCGGTACATGAACAATCCCGGACATCGCTGGAAAATTGGCGGCAAAAGCTACTCGCCCATCGACATCAGTACGGTGATTCTGAAGTCCATGCTCGACAGTGCTCGAGAAAAAATCGGGGCGATCGACAGGGCGGTCATTACCGTCCCGGCACAATTCAGTGACGTTCAGCGACAGGCGACCGCCGAAGCCGGCAAGCGGGCAGGTTTGAAGCAGGTCGACATCATCAATGAACCTGTCGCCGCAGCGCTCTGCTTCGTCCTGGGGACGGAAGGGATCTGGTTTACCGAGCTGGCGACGGCTCAGACGATCATGGTCGTCGACCTCGGGGGCGGTACATTCGACTTGTCGCTGGTCCGCTATCAGAAGAACGAAGTCCGTGTCATTGCCAGTGGCGGCGATCTGCAACTCGGGGGCCTCGACTGGAACCGGGCCTTGGAACTGGCAATTGGCAAGCAGTTTCAAAAGGAATTTGGCATTGACCCAATGAAGGAGCGCGAGAATGCTCAGGCGCTGGCGCTGGAAGCTGAGCAGACCAAGCGCAGCTTGTCGGTTCGCCCTAAGGCGGCACTGACATGTGCGGCTGGCAACCAGCGGAAAACGTATCAGGTGGAACTGGAGCAGTTCGAACGCCTGACGCGTGATCTGGTCGATCGGATGGAAGTTCTGACGCTGGACCTGCTCAAAGAAAACAGCATGGGCTGGGCCAAGGTTGATGTCGTTCTGACGACGGGTGGCTCGTCGCGCATGCCGATGGTTCGGTCGCTGTTCAAAAAGCTCAGTGGTCGCACGCTGAATACGTCGCTGTCGCCCGATCAATCGATTGCACACGGGGCAACCTATTACGCAGGGATGCTGCTGACCAACAGTACTTTTGCGAAATCGATCCTCAATCCCACTGCGGCTGCCCGACTGGCTCAGTTCAAACAACAAAGCGCGACGGCCCGTTCGCTGGGGGTCTTGATCCGCGATACAGAGACTCAGACGCGGATTCCGCACTACATTCTTCCGGCAAACACACCGCTGCCGGTTTCGGTCTCGCAGATCTATGGAACGGTGTCAAAAAACCAACGGCGAGTTCATCTGCGAATTGTCGAGAGTGGTACGGCCGCGGATTCGCAGTATGTGGAGTTGGGAACCTGTCAGGTCGACCCCTTGCCAGAGAATCTTCCTGAAGGAACTGAGATCGAGGTAACGATTTCGTACGATGAGCAGGCCCGAGTTCATGTGGATGCGAAAGTTCTCAAGACCGGCCAGGTTGCCCACACGGAGATCGTTCGCCCTGAGAACATGATTGTCAAAGCGCTCAGCGAAGGGGCGGAAGACGCTGAGGAAGCCGCAGAAGCCGCGGTGAAATCGACACCGGCCGTGAAGGCCACCCCGACGGCACGGGCAACGACCAGTGCCAAGGAAGCTCCGATTAGTCTCGCCAAACCGGTAACTCCTGTCTCAGGTGCTGCACCGTCGAAAATTTCTTCGGATGGCCCCGGCAAACTGAAATCGTCTTCTCCCTCATCACTCGGTCCGAAACCGATTCCGAAACCGGTGAAACCCGCAAAACCGGGGCGTTCTTCGGACATTGACGATTCCTCGCAACCCGTTCCACTCTGCAATAAATGCGGGGAAGTTCTGGACGCTCGTGGGATTTGTACTGCCTGTAAGGGGGCTGCTGCTTCAACAGGGAAGGGGCCGGCACCAAAACCGGTTCGTCCAGTCAGTTCGAGCAGTTCGACTGGCAAATCGACGATTTCAAAATCAGGATCGATTCCCGTTCCGCCACTCCCAGACGACGATGACATCATCGAACTCGGATCGAAGCCTCAAACGCCTGTTCGCAAGCCCGCAGGATCACCCGCTCCTGGATCAGGTCTACCGAAGCCAAAGGCAAAAGCGCCTCCGCTTCCACCGATGGCTGGAATGCAGAAGCCCGGAAGCATCAGTGGGACGCCAAAGCCGGGGGCAGCCAAGCCGGGCGCAAAGCCTGACGCTTCCGGAAAAAAGCCATCGAAATCTGACGATGCCGGTGAAGACGAATTCTGGAATGCGGTGGATACGTAGGTCCATTTCGGCCCGATTTGTACCTGTTTTGACTTCCAATTGCCAAAGACGTTGTGTCTGATAGTGGTTGTAACCTGTTTCTTTCTGGAGTCTTTCGAAGTTTTCCGACGAAAATCCTGCGCCGGCAGCCCGATTCGGGAATAATTCTTCATTCTGCCGAATCTTCCCTTTGTGATGAGGTCGCAATGGTGGACGGAACGCGCCTTCCAACAACGGACGAACTGATTGAGCAACATTCTGCGTTGCTTTATCGGTACGCGTATCGATTGTCGGGAAACGCGAGCGATGCGGAAGATCTGGTGCAGCAGACGTACATGCTGGTTCACCAGCGTCTGCATCAACTGCGGGATACGAAAGCAGCCCGTGGTTGGCTGGTTTCGATCGTTCGGAATGTCTTCCTGAAATCGTTGCGGAACCATCACGTTGGCAGATCGCTCGACGATATTGACGAACCGCAGGTTGAGGGGACATCCGAGACCCCGGTTCATCTCGAACGATTACAGGAAGCGTTGCTGGAACTCTCGGAAGAGTTTCGGTCGCCTCTTGTGCTGTACTACTTTGAAGACTTCAGCTATCAGGAGATTGCGACGCAAATGGGCGTCCCGATCGGGACGGTCATGAGTCGTATTTCACGTGGCAAAGCTTATTTGAGAAAGCGATTGACGGACGAGCCTGCGAAAGAGCAGGCAGCCAGTTCCGGGGCCACCCGGCCTAAGGAACTAGCGTTAAAGCATTAGTTGACTTCGGCCGTTGTGGCCGGAGTTTTGATACCAAAGTTGAGTTCATTGACTCCTCAGACTGAATTCTTTTGTTTTTTGTGTTACTGAACAGGACCGTTGCCATGGAATGCCGTGAGGCGCAGGCACAACTCGAATTCAAATCGCTCGGCAGGGATGCTGCGAGTGGTCCTGATGCGCAGGCCGCACAGCGTCATCTGGCAGAATGTGAAGCATGTCATCGAGCGATGGATTTTCAGCAGCGATTTGATTCCGAAGTCGGCCGAGCGATGTCCGATATCCCGATTCCAGCAGGTTTGACTGACCGCTTGCGGTCAGCAGTGACGTCAGTGACGCCTCAATCCAGTCTTCAACGTGCCGTTCGAACTCGTCACACATGGCGATGGGTGACCAGCCTCACATTAGCCTTGCTGCTCCCGTTGTTAGGCTGGGCGTGGTTTGGGCCTCAAGCCGCAGGATTGAACGAGACCAGCGTCCGGCAGCTTGCTGAAATGGAACGGAATAGTTTGCCGACGGATTCGCAAACACCGTTCGCTATTCCGGCAGGGTGGAATTCGTTGAGGGAAATTCAACTGGAGAGTTCCACGCATCTGGCGTCTGTGAATGGGATTCATGTTCCGCTGCTGGGCTTTCTGGCGCGGGCCGATCGTGGACGACCAAGCACTTCGGGATTTCTCCTGCGTCTGAACCGCAATCAATGGCAGTCCAAACTCGAGGCAACTTCATTCTCTTCAGCCATGATCCAGTACGATACGTTTGGAACGTGGGTTGTCTGGAGCGAAGGGGACACGGTATTCGTCTGCGTCATGCACGACGATGCTCATGCGATTCAACGGTTGCAGGATCTTGTTGCGGGAAGCCGCGACTTTTCCTAAAACGGGTGGCATCAACATCCGACGAAAGACGACGGCGACGTATTCGGGTATCATGGGGAAGTCCTGTCGATCACAGAACTTCTTCCAGTCCAAAGGCCAGATCGTTATGTCAGAACCTTCGCCCGTAGTGGCGACCAACGGTTCACCCGTTCCAGAGCATCTCACGTTGCCTTCGTCGACCGTCCCGGCAGGTGTACCTGTTGATGCGGCGGGGGTGCCGTCAGGAGAGGCATGCCCGCCACCACTGGTCTGGCATGAGGTACTGAATGCATATCGGACGGAAAGTCGCCCCTGGGAACTGGATCGAGGTACGCGTCGACTTGTCGGGCGAGTCTGGGGAGAGGGCCCGACACTGTATCTGCTCAACGGATTTGTCGGCACCGCCGAAATGTACGCACTGATGGTGTACCTGTTGCGCGACACGTTTCGCTGCGTAGTCTACGACACTGTCGGAGAACTCGGCTCTCATCGGTTAAAGCCGACAATCAGCGATTATGCCGCCGATCTGATCGCCGCTGCCGATCAACATGGTGATTCGATGATTTGCGTATTTGCCCCCTCGTTTGGCGCCGCAATCGCCATGCAGGCTGCGCTGGATGCGCCGACTCGCATTGGGGGAATGGTATTGCAGCACGGGTTTGCGAGTCGACGGTTGTCGTACTCAGAACGGATGCTGGCCTGGTTTGCCAGAAACAGCCGAAAATCGCTGGCCCAGTTACCATGGCGGCGACGAATCCAGGAACTGAATCATCGTCGCTGGTTTCCCCCGTTCGACGGAAGTCGATTTGAGTTCCTGGTCGAGTCCACAGGAAAACTTGCGTTGGGTGATCTTGCTCAAAAGGCTCATGCGCTCCATGCGATGAATCTGAGCGACCGGCTTGCGGATGTGGAATGTCCAGTCCTGCTGGTGCGCACGGAAGGGCAGGGGCAATTGGAAACGGTCGGGCACGAAGCACTGGAAAAGGGACTTCCCAACGCACGGACGGAATGGCTGCATTCAACAGGCCTGCATCCGTATTTGACGCACCCTCACCGCCTGGCCAAGATCCTGAAGGGTTTGAAGCCAGAGTAAACTACAGCGACGGCTTCGTGAGGCAGCGGATACAAGACGCGATGAATGACGTCCGCACTGCGTAGGGACAATCCCGTTACAAGCACTTTCGCCCGTGTTGCGATCAACGGACAACGTGATACCACAAGAAATCGGTGTGCGTGACCGAGTAATTTACTTGATCGGGCTCCCACCTCCGATTCATTTCTTGGCGTCGTATTCCTCACCCCATTCGATGCAGGCATGCGGCCCTGTTCCCCAAGGGACGTCGTCGTACCACGCGGCGGGGCCTGGTTTTTCTGTACGGAATTCGATGTGTGTTTCGCGGGGGCCAAATGAAGGTTGGCCTGGCCCCCATTTTCCCAGATAGCGCAGCGGTCGGTTTCTCTCATCGCGCCACTCTTTACTCTCTTCGCGACGCCACGCGGAAAGCCAGAAGTTACGGTTCCCTCCTTGCCCGATCAGGAAGGCCTCTTCTTCGGGTGATGAAATCGTCAGCAAACGGCCCTGCAATCGAACCGCCATCGCAAGAGCCTCTGGATACGACATCCTTGTGTCACTGAAAAGATAGTATCGACCTTTCCAGTTCAGGCATTTGGCTGCGACCTCCTTGGGTGGGGTCAATGCGACCTGAGTGATGGAGTTTTTCCAGTCATT
>CAIWEX010000904.1 GCA_903911795.1 uncultured Schlesneria sp. | reverse complement strand
CCGATCTGGGATCTCATGACGGGATTCAAAGACGATTCCGGGTTGTCCCCGAATAAGTTGGCCACCGATGAGGGTGTTTTCCCGCTGCCATTGTCGCCATTTGAACGCTATATGGTTCTTGACGACTCAAATGCCTACCCGATGTCGTTCGTGCTGATCGTCCGCCTGAAGGGAGACCTTCAGCGGACGGTGTTCGAGGAATCCATGGCATTTGCACTGCGGCGGCACCCACTCCTGATGAGCCACATCGGCAAGGTTCGAGGCCAGGGATGGTGCTGGATTCCCGTCAATGAGCCTTCACCAGAGATGACTTGGGTTGATGACGCGGGTGACTTGCAACCTCCAGATCAGGAGCGAATTGATCTGACCCGCGAAATCGGACTCCGGATCTGGGTCAACAAAACCCAGAACGCCGCAGAACTGGTTTTCCAGTTTCATCATGCTTGCACCGATGGCCTGGGTGGTGTGCAGTTCATCGGAGATCTTCTTGCCGATTACGGTCAGAAGACCGCCGAGGAAGGGGCCGAGCTTCCAGAAATCGAACCGATCCAGATTGATCGACTGAAAGCTCGAACAAATTTTGCATCCGAAGCCTGCGAGCAGCCGTCAAAAAAAGTCAGTTGCCCGCTGATGCTGAGCCAGAAGTTATTCAAACTTCTGCGTCGGCAACCGGTTCCTCTGGCTGCCAGTCGCACGGCAAATCCGATCGGAACTTTCCTGACGTTTCCGGCGATTGTCAGTCGCGTCATTGAACGACCCGTCGTACAGCAGATGAAAGTTGTGGCCGCCCGCAAAGGTGTCGAGCTGAACGACCTTTATCTGATGGAAATGTTCCAGACCATTCGGGAATGGAACCGGCGGCATGGCAGGGGAAATGATCGCCAGTGGCTACGAATTGGCATGCCAACGAGTCTGCGAACACCATTACATGATCAAATGCCGGCCGCCAATGTTGTCAGCTACATGTTTCTGACGCGATTGGCAGGTGACTGTAACAATCCAGACGAAACGCTGGTGGACATTCATCGTCGTACGTCGACAATCGTCAACGAACGACAAGGCCGATTTATTGCCATCGGTCTGAAGTATGTCTTAAAGGTACCTGGACTTCTTTGGTGCCTGTTGCGGCTGAATCGTTGTTTCACATCAGTAATTTTGACCAATGTCGGTGATATCCGTCGTCAATTTACGGCCCGGTTTCCCCTTAAGCAGGGACGATGTGTTGCGGGGAACGTCACGCTCGACGTTTTGACGGGGGCGGTCCCCGTCAGGCCGAATACGCGACTGTCGACATCCGTGGGGACCTATGCTGGCAACTTGTACATCAACATGCATTGCGATCCCTTAAGTTTCACGCGTGAGCAGTCCGAAGAGATTGCAGACCTCTTCGTTGAGCGTCTGAAACAAATGATTCCGGCAGATATTGCTGCTGAGCGACGAGCCGCGTAACCAAGGATGGTCAATTGTCGCAAACGGAGTTTACCCCTGAAGAATTTCGTGTGCTGGGTGAAGGTATCCTCTGGCCGCGGTTTCTCGTCTTTCCAAGTATCGCGATCATCGGTTACGTCGGTTTCGTAACTGGACTGGGCGGGGATAGCCTATTTGTCAAACTGACGTGGTCCGTCTTCCTGGGCTACTGCTGGTTCTGTGTCTCGGGATCGTTTCATGAAGCGGTTCACCAGACCATGGGGACCTGGCGGAATGCTAACGTCTGGTTTGGTCGAGTTGTCGGAACATTTCTCGGGATTCCATATACGGCCTACCGCGAAACACACATCCGCCATCACGCGTACATGAATACGTCGGAGGACTTCGAGCTCTGGCCGTACTCCAAACCAGGGGCATCACTCGCATTCCGTCGTGCCTTTGTTGTGTTCGATATCGTGGGAGCGATTCTTGCCAATCCGATTGTTTATGGCCGAATTTACTTCGTGCGCAATTCTCCGTTGAGCCGACAGGCCCGCACCTCGATCACACGTGAGTACATTGCGATTGCTGCATTCTGGGGGAGCGTCGCTGCGGTTGTCACAGCGCTGAGCCTGAATGGAATTGTAGACTTGCAGCGATTCGATCCGATGTGGCTGCTGCCAATGCCGATCGCGGCGGCATTCAATGGGTTCCGCAAGTTCACGGAACATGTGGGAATGGCCAGTACCGATCCGATCCTCGGGACGCGGACTGTCATGGGAAACAACTGGTTGACGCGAGTTTGTTCGTATTTCAACTTCAATCTGGATGTCCACGGGCCACATCATCGATTTCCCAGAGCACCACACTTTGAACTGGAATCCAAGCTGGCTGACTATCAACGGAAGCATCCAGAAGCGGTCATTCCGATTTTCCAGACGTATCTGGCGGCCGTCTTGCACACGATTCCCTGTCTTTGGCGAAACCCCGGTGTCGGCGTGAATGCGGGCGGGACAAACCACTCCTACTCGAAGTCGGGAGTTGAGAACTTTACCAGCGAAGTTGGAAGCCAGACTGAGGCTGCTCAGGAACGACGTGTTGCCTGAGTAACCTGCTGCCCCAGTCAGCTCAGTCTTTGAAATGCATTGTTGTCGTTCCTAACGCTTTTCGGCTCAGGAAGTACGTGGTTTGCCAACAACTTCCGAAGTTATTGGCGAGTCGACTTGTCGAAACGTGTCAATCCTTGCGGGCTGAAGGCCCGCGAGCATAAAGCACTGGGCTTCCAGCCCTGTGAACGGGAAGCAAAATAGAATGTGCGACCTGAAGGGTCGCGAGAGGTCATCGATCGGAGTTGATCGCTATGACTGAATTTCTTGCGACCTTTCAGGTCGCACGTTCTGTCCGTGGTCACAGGGCTGGAAGCCCTGTGCTTCGTTCTTGTGGGCCTTCAGTCCGCAAGAGGCCGACGATTGCGACATCGCCGGGGTGCCTGACATGTTCACCGCCTGTCGACTTGTGAGTAGGTCCGAGCCAGATCAATCCCGTGTGGACGACCTGTCGGTACATGGCACTCGTGTACAGCTGGTTTAGGCCGGCTTAGTTTGTTCCCCAAATTCCGTGGGTAACGTTTCATCTTCTCCATTGGCCACGCAGGCGGCGATCACCAGATCTCCCGTGACGTTGACAACGGTACGGCACATATCGAGGATCCGGTCGACCCCCAGAATAATCCCGATTGCGGCTCCGGGAATGCCGACAGACTGCATCACGACTATGATCAGCGGCAACGATCCGCCAGGAACTCCGGCTGTGCCAACTCCAGCCAGGATTGCCATTAGCACCACGGTGAATTGTTGCGTCGCACTCAGTTCCACACCCATAACCTGTGCCAGGAACAGAATGACCACGCCTTCATAGAGGGCCGTTCCATTCTGGTTTCCGGTTGCTCCGACTGTCAGTACGAAATTGGCAATTCGAGTTGGCAGCTTCAATTGCTCATGAGCGACCTCAATTGCCGTTGGGAGCGTGGCGCTTGACGACGACGTCCCAAATGCGACCAGCATTGCTTCGGAGACATCACGAAAGAACGCCAGAGGCGACCGCCTCGCAAATAGCACGATGACAATTGAATAGACCACGAAGAGCTGCAACGCCAATCCAAGCAGTGCCGTCAAAACGAACCATAGCAATGTCTGAAGTATGCCCAGACCCAGTTGGGCCGCCAAGGAAAACACGAGGCAACCAGCACCGTAGGGGGCGAGTTTCATCGCAAATGTGATGACCGCCATGGAAATCGCCAGCAGGCCTTCCAGCCAGCCGACAAATGTTTTTGTTTCCTCGGGCCGCGTCGTGATGGCAATACCGCAAATCAGCGAGAAAACCATCACCGCCAGCATGCCGTTCCCCTTGGAGCTGCCATCGACAGCTCCAACCATTTCCTGCAACGGATTCTCTGGCAAAAGGTTGACCAGCACTTCACGGATTGGCTTGGCTTGTTTCGCTTTGTCCATACTCTTGGCAGCATCTTTGGAGTACTCGTCCAGAAGTGCCTGACGCTGTTCCGAGGTCAGTGTCTGACCCGGCTTGAAGCCGTTCACCAGTCCAACACCGATCAGGACCGCAGCACTCGACAGAATCGCTGTGAAGGCGAGTGTCTTCAGTCCCATCCAACCGAGTTTGCTCAGGTCACCAATCTCAACTACGGCCAGAGTCAGAGCCGAAAAGACCATCGGTACGACGACCATGAACATCATTCGCAGGAACAGATCTCCCACGGGACGTGTCCAATAAATCGTCAGGTCCAACCAGCCAGCGATTCCATTCCTGTCGGCGTCTGACCAGAGGTGTTCGGTGTAACCATCTACGATTCCATTTTCGTTGGAATCCGTGTGGATTCCTTTTTCGCACGAGCCACCCCAGTTAGCCAGCAGTCCAAGGGCGACTCCAATCAACAGGCCGATCAATATCTTCGTATGCAGCGGCATGGGCGTGCGCCGAGGTTCAGAGCCTGGAATATCTGTCATGTTTCCTGTTCCGATGAAATATCCTGTTCACGCTTCCGTTCAGAGTGGCGCTCGCCCGGATATGGAAACGCCCAATCGAACGTCATCCGAGACCTCGCCACACGGAACGGAAACGTACCGAAGTCGGTCGGATTGAGGAAGCGTCAACCAGAATCTTCGGTATATTCGGAAAAGTCAGTCATTCGGCCATTACCGAGATTTGGTAATTTCGAATCCAGTGTTGTGATGTAGCCCGCCATCCCTTCAGACTGGAACTACGATTCAATGCATTTTCTGCAAGGCTCGGCACTTCGAGACTGACAGATTTCGCAGACGTGGCGGGGGCGTCAGCCGACCGCTGATAGCCATCGAGTCATTCCTGCTCACTGTCCCAACCGGTTCCGAAAGCGATCTGCCATGAATCCACTGAATCTTTTCCGAAGGATGTCGCGAAAGAGCGCTCACCCGGAAGGGATTCATATGACGTGGGCACAATCCAGCATTGTCCGCACAGCAACGCGAACCGGTGTCCTCTTGAAACGCCAGACTTGGATTTTCCCGATCCTGGCGATCCTCGTCCTGGCGACGCTCGCTTTCGGTGTCCGTCGCGCCATCGAATCGACTATGAAATCGAATCTGCAATCCCAATTGCAGACGCTGCTGAATGTCGAAACGGAAATGCTCGAAACATGGTTTGGGGTTCAATCGTCAAACGCAGAAGCCTCGGCCAACGACTTCCAGGTGCGCGAAGCGATTTACAACCTGCTGGCCGAGTTGGAACAGACGGAAGCAAATGCTGGTGCCGGGGCAATCAAACTTCCGACGATCGCGGAATCACTGCGAAAGTTGAAGACCGAACTCGAACCGGCCATGTCGTCGCATCAGTATCTGGGGTACGTCGTTTTCGACAAGAACAAGCGAATCATCGCCGCGAGTCAGGAAGATCTCGTGGGGCGAAAGGACATTGCAGAGTACGAACAGTTCGCCTTGCCCGCGCTTGAAGGACATACGGCGATCAGTCCTCCGTTTCCCAGCGTGACGATCATGAAGGACCAGTATGGTCGAATGCGAACTGGCGTTCCTACAATGTTCGTTGCGGCACCGATTCGCGATGCTCGTTTTCAAGTTGTTGGTGTGCTTGCGTTTCGCATGCGGCCCGATCTGGAATTCACGCGGATTCTTCAATTGGGGCGCATTGGAGAGAGTGGCGAGACTTATGCCTTCGACAAATCTGGCCGGATGGTTTCCAACAGCCGGTTCGACGATTCGCTCATCTTGCTTGGTCTACTACCTGATACCGAACACGTTCAATCTCTGCTGAATCTTCAGGTAAAGGATCCCGGCGGTAATCTGCTGCTGGGGTATCGACCTGCGGTACGTCGAGGTGAATTGCCGATGACCAAGATGGCCGCTGCGGCTATTTCTGGATCGTCCGGCGTCGACGTCAACGGGTATCGCGATTACCGAGGCGTCCCTGTGATTGGTGCCTGGAAATGGCTGCCAAAATATGGATTGGGAGTCGCCACCGAGATCGACGCTGATGAAGCGTTCCGTCCACTTTCGATCTTGCAGTGGACATTCTGGGGACTGTATCTGCTGCTGGGAATCTGCTCGGTCGCCATCTTCATCTTCACCGTGATCGTCGCGCGACTGCAACGACAGGCGCAGAAATCGGCGATCGAGTCCCAGAAACTGGGGCAATATACGTTGGAAAAGAAACTTGGCACGGGAGCGATGGGGGTTGTCTACAAGGGGGTTCACGCAGTGTTGCGCCGTCCGACAGCGATCAAACTGCTGAACGTGGACAAAGTCAACGACGGCTCAATCAAGCGGTTTGAGCGTGAAGTCCAGATCACCTGCCAGCTCAACCATCCCAATACTGTGGCCATCTACGATTACGGTCGCACCGCCGAAGGGGTCTTTTACTATGCCATGGAATACCTGGACGGGATCGACCTGCAGACCCTGGTTGAACGGTACGGTCCACAACCTGAAGATCGTGTGATTCATATTCTGCGCCAGATTTGTGGTTCGCTTTACGAAGCTCATTCACTTGGTCTTGTCCATCGTGACATCAAGCCCGCTAATATCATGTTCAATCGCCGTGGCAGCGAGCCAGATGTGGTCAAGGTTCTCGATTTCGGGCTGGTGAAGGCAGTCGACGACGAGAAGCAATCGGGTTTGACGGCTGCAAATGGCCTGACGGGGACGCCGCTGTATATGTCTCCCGAAGCCATTCAAACTCCCCAATCGGTGGATGCTCGCAGCGACATCTACGCAGTGGGAGCAGTGGGGTATTTCCTGCTGACGGGTCAGCCTGTGTTTAATGCGGCGAACATTGTGGAACTCTGTCAGATGCATGTGACACGCCATCCGGAAACGCCTTCCAGTCGACTTGGCAAACCAGTTTCGACGGAGTTGGAAAGTGCGTTGATGGCCTGCCTGGAAAAATCGCGGTCCAAACGCCCGCAGACAACGCGTGATCTGATTCTGTTGCTGTCGCGATGTCCCGCCGCAAATAGCTGGTCGTTGGAAGAGGCCGACGCCTGGTGGGGGCGTCATGAACGGAGCCATGTTTCGCCATCACCGTCATTGGTTTCAGACTCAGGTTCGAAACCAGCAGAGGGCTACGCGAAGACATTTATTAACGGCGAACCTGAGTAATTGCGTCGAATTCGCTCACGACGCAGAACCTGACCCCGATCCACCTGAAAATCGGGACGAGAAATCATCGGTCCCGGTTGACTCGTCCGTTGTTGCCTGCTGACAGAGGGTCTCGCCACGGTTGCGTAGCGGGTATTGGTCGCCCGCCAGGACGGCTTTTCGCCTTTCGCGCAGGCATTCCCGTCCGCCAATCTCGTAGTCGCGGCACACTTGCGGACGGTATTCGTGGTGCTTGCACAGACGAGTCTGAAGATCGAACCAGAGGCATGTCTCCTGCGGCTCCTGACCACGTAGAAGTCCCGAAAAATGGGCATTGATTTCGTCTACCAGATCTTCGGGAAGGTCCTTCGGACGAAAGGGGTGTGGTGTCGCGTAATGCGGTCGCGACGCATATAAAACGACCGGTGATCCGATACCCATACAGCACACTCCGCATCCTTCACAAGATGTCGGAATGACCGGCAGATCTTCCATCTTTCAACCCTTGTCGCCACATCGTTGCAACGTCAAGCACCTTGGACGTTAATCGTCAGCGCCCCATCATTGACCGAGTCATCATGGATTCTCTTGGCCAGATCAAAACCATATCAGGCCGTAGTTTAGCCAGTTGATCCCGTCCCGATTGGCTGACGCGAGTCTGTGACAGCGTGACCTCAGTGACCCTGTTGAGTCCCGCAATCGAATCAATATCTGCATCGCCAATCGATCCACCATCAAAACGAAGGCTGGTCAAGCTGGAGCTTGCTGACAACCTGGCGATTGCGGACCGAGGAATGCCCATATCCACGAGTGACAGAGACTCCAGTTTTGGAAGAGTCGCCAGGATCTCCATACCATGATCTGTTAGCGGTGCACTAATTGCGAGAGACCTCAGTTCTTCCAGCGGAACCAGATACTGAAGAATCTTATCCCCTTGGGGAGCCTGGATTCTCAAATGCGTCAAATGTCTGGTGTGGCTGAGATTCGACAGGCCAGGTCCTTGAATTTCGGTCTCCATCAACCACAACGTCTTCAAGTTTGGGAAACTCGAAAGAATCTTGAGTCCGTCGTCCGTGATCCGAGTTCCCGTAAGCCGAAGTGTTTCCAGGCGAGTCAGTGGAGGAAGTTCATTCAACATCGCGTCAGTGATGCCTGACTGTTCCAGAAACAAATCGCGAATTTCGGAATTGCTGCCGATCGTCGTGAGGTCGCCGGGATTGAGCGGAATTGTCAAACCGTCCAAATCCCGCTTACAACGAAATCCAGTCACATTGCCGTCCAACCCGAGAAAACATTGACCTCGTTGAGAAATCTCGCGAAACCCGACAAGCGTATCTGGGTGCAGTTGAATTCGTCCGTATGGAACGAGTGCATTCAAACGTATGAATCCCCCGTGCGTAACTTCCGTCCCAGAGATATCGAGATTGATTCGGCCTCCTGCACAAAGCCTGACGATTGCGTCGATTGCCGAATCGTCGATCTTCCGACAGTTTTCAAGTCGGACCAGCCTGAGTCCAGAGACGCCTTGCAATTGTTCGATGCCTGCCGCAGTGATTGATGTCTCGTTCAGGCTCAGGAATTCCAGAGACTTCAGCCCCGACAGTCGTGACAGGTCCTCATCCTTGAGCCAGCGGCAGCGGTTGAGTTCCAATTCTCTCACACCGGGAAGGGTGCACAATTCTGAAAAAGCGTCGTCGGCGAGATTTGTGTCGCTGAGATCGATCGATGACAGTTTTGATAACGACTGCAGGGCTCGAATTCCACGCACGGTCACGAGTGATCCTGCCAGCGAGAGGCGCTGCATCGAAGGGATTGATGCGGCGATAATGACCTGCTCATCGCCGAAATCGTCCCCTTCGAGCTTCGCTCCAACCAGCAGTGTTTCGTTCAGGGCGTAACAGAGCTTGGCCCTTGCGGTAATCAGCTTTTGCTCAGGAGTGTCCAGCGGCCAGACGATCGTACTGATGCTTGCGACGACCATCGCAGCAACGGCTAGAACCATGAATCGACCGACTGCGATCAACATGGATTGCTCCCGCTTCTGTTCCCTGCCTTGAAGGGACTACTTCTTTTCTTCGGGCTTCTTTTCCTCAGGTTTCGCTTCAGCGGGTTTCGCAGGTTCGACTCCGCGAATCACTTGCAGTCCAGGAACTGCCGCCTTGATTGCTGTGACACCTGCATCGGTGACCTTGGTTTCCCAAAGGTACAATCGCTTGAGCTTCTTCAGTCCTTCCAGATTTTTCAGTCCGGCATCTGTGACCGCCGTCCCGTACAGATTCAGGTACTCCAGATTCTCAAGTCCTTTCAGGTGCTCCAAGCCTGCATCGGTGACCTTTGTACGCTCCAGATGCAAGCGAACGAGTCCCTTGGAATCCTTGATGTGGACCAGTCCTGCGTCCGTGATGTCTTTCCCGCGCACATTCAACTGTGCCAGCTTTGGCAGATTCTTGAGCGAAGCGAGTTGAGCGTCTTCAATCTTTCCGTCGGCGAGGTGATAGGCGACATCCAAGCGGGCATCGTTCTGGGCCAATTCCATGACCTGCCCACCAACCTTGCGGATCTCGGCCATGGCCGCTTTCTCGGCATCCGTCGGTGCGGGCTTCTCTTGTGAAAAACCAATCGACACAAAAACGCCACTCATCATCAAACACAGACCAACGGCACGGATCATCGTCGCAGACTCCTTGTTGACGGCACGAAAAGTTGGCCAAAAAACCTACCGCCAGTCTAACAAATCTCAACCGCCAACGTGTAGTCTCCCGCACCTTCCGACGCAATTGGAGGATTTCCCGGAAGGCGACCGCTGATGAACACTAATGAACGCTGATCAGAAAGAAATCGAAATGCTTCAAGTGTCGGTACTGCCGGATTCGGACTTTCATTCCTCGCGTCCTTTGGTTCAACGTAAGCAGCGGGAACTCGAAACCTACAAATCGTTGTCGCGGAAATCCACCCTGACTTCACCATGTATGCGGCGGTATGTTGATTTGTGTTGAAATTCTTTTCGGCATTTAGAAAAATAACTTGGCCGGACTGGCAATTAATATTTTCTTCGCCGGTGATCACGGTGTCAGGGCGACTGGAAAAATCTCCATCAATTCTCTTCATATCAGCGTTCATCAGTGTTCATTAGCGGTAACCATCAGGAGTAACCATGTCAGAACATCCGTTCGCCGCAGAAGGATATGCGTTCATGGGTGCCGCATTTGAAGTTCACAACGTGATGGGCGGTGGAATGCTCGAAGAGATTTACCAGCAAAGCCTCGAAGTCGAATTGGTGCTTCGCCAAATTCCGTTCGTACGAAAGCACGAATTAAAGGTTTACTACAAGGGGCGTGAACTCGAGAGAAGATACATGCCTGATCTGTTCGTGTTTGAAAAAATCGTCGTTGAATTGAAATCCGTGGCCACGCTGTGCCCGGAGCACGAGGCGCAGTTGATGAACTACATGCGGATTACTCACAGCCCGATTGGTTACCTGGTGAACTTTGGTCCCATTGGAAAACTGCAGTACGAGAGGTTCATACTTTCCGAGTTTGTGAACCGCTGATAAACGATCACCATGCAGAGAATGACCGTTGACACGGCAGTTGGGATCAGTTGGCAGGAAAAAAGCGTTTTTGGAGCCGCAGTGAGACGTTGACCAGGCCGATCAGGACGGGGACTTCGACGAGCGGGCCGATGACGGCGGCGAAGGCGGCTTGGGAATTGATGCCGAATACCGCAACTGCGACGGCGATCGCCAGTTCGAAGTTGTTGCTCGATGCCGTGAAGGCGATCGTTGCCGTCTTCGAATAATCAGCGCCGACCAGCCAGCCCATCCAGAAACTGACGAGGAACATCACCACGAAGTAGATCAATAACGGGACCGCAATTCGCAGTACGTCCAGCGGAATCTGGACAATCAGATTTCCTTTCAGCCCGAACATCACCACGATTGTGAACAGCAGTGCAACAAGTGTTATCGGGCTGATACGTGGAATGAAAGTGGTCTCGTACCAGTCTCGTCCGGCTGTTTTGATGAGGATCATTCGGCTGAGAATCCCGGCGAGAAATGGAATTCCCAGGTAAATGAGGACACTGATCGCGATTTCACTGATCGTG
>CAIWEX010000903.1 GCA_903911795.1 uncultured Schlesneria sp. | reverse complement strand
CCCCTGGCCTCGGTCGTCCAGCGTCTTCGTTGTAAAGAACGGTTCGAAGATCCGCCGTAGTTTATCTGCCGGAATGCCTCCGCCAGTGTCGCGAACGCTGATTTCTGCGTAGCCTGTTTCGATATTCGATCGAACGGCGATTGTTAATGTACCACCCGATTCCATTGCCTGACGGGCATTGACGATCAGATTCATCAGAACCTGCTGCACTTGTCCGGAATTCACCGAAGCCCAGGGATGAGCTTCAAATTGAGTGACGACTTTGATTCGGAATCGCTGCAGGTCTTTTTCGACCAGGACAAGCATATCTTCAACCAGTGGAATCAGATCCATCGGTTCGCGGCGATCACCGTGGTGCCGGGCGTAGGAGAGCATTCCCGTCGTGATCTTGGACGCTCGCTGCCCTGCTGCCATGATCTTGTCAAACGCCTTGTCGCGTGTCGCGGCGTCCTTGTGCCGGATCCCCATCTTGGCGTAGTTGATGACGGTCGTCAGGATATTATTGAATTCGTGCGTGATCGATGCCGCAAGGACCCCCACGGAACTCATTTTCTGCGCCTGAAGCAATTGTGATTGCAAGGTTTGCAGATGTTGTTCGAGTTCCTGAATGCGCTCGGCACTCTGGTCCTGCACTTCAATCATTTCGTCGCCTTTCGCCCGTTTGGGACTTCAATTTCTCGCAGGACGGCAAATCGCCGACCTGGCCACGCTACTGCGAGTTCCTGTGGTAGTCGGTCTATCGGATGACAGGTTGCGGAGACTTCACGACCAGTCCCAACGATTCTTTACCAACCGAAGTTTGCCTATTTCAGAAGCCAGATACCAAATCTGCGACGGGGGGGCGATACAGTTAAAGTGGGGGTAATGGGTTGTTTTTGAGAGGCGAAGGACTGAAAACCGGCATCAGCCAGGATGAATTGTCTTCCCAGTCCACCAAAACCACCCCCTTTTTGAAAATTGGCTGCCTTTGTCGTAAAATGTTATGCTGGATAAAGACATATGGCACTGCCATGGCAAAACCTTGAGGACTCACCGACTTCCCAGATGCGACTCTTCGATTGCCCAGGCAAAACACCCCAGAACCACGACGTTCGCTGTCGATCCCTGGGAACCGGATGCTAGAATCCCCGGTTCGCAGATTCCTGGTCCGTAACCGCGCAGTGATCCGTTTGATTCCGTGCGCGGTCGGGCGATGTTGAGCCAATTCCAATGTTTCGCCAGTTGCGTCACCTTCTCGAACTGATTCGATTCAGCCATACGGTGTTTGCACTTCCATTTGCGTTGCTGTCCGCCATCATCGCCTGGCATCTTCCGGACAGCCCGTTTCAGTGGACACACCTGCTGGGAATTCTGCTCTGCATGGTGTTCGCTCGATCGGCAGCAATGGCGTTCAACCGGATTGTTGATCGACGGATCGATGCAGGCAATCCGCGAACGGCCACCAGGCATCTGCCGGCGGGAATCCTGAGTCTGCCAGCGGTTGTCGCCTTCACCTTCGTTTGCTCGGCCGGATTCGTGGCTTCGACACTATTGTTTTTGCCAAACCAGTGGCCCGTCATCCTTTCGACTCCCGTGCTGCTGTTTCTGCTGGGGTATTCGTACGCCAAGCGATTCACGCTCTGGTGCCACTACTGGTTGTCAGCAGCGTTGATGCTCTCTCCGATTTGCACCTGGATTGCGATTCGCGGGGAAGTGGCGATCACGCCTGCACTTTTGTCGTGCGTCATTTTCTTCTGGGTCGGCGGGTTTGATATTCTTTACGCGTGCCAGGACGCCGATTACGACCGCCAAAACCAGTTGCACAGTATCCCTTCGCGGTGGGGAATTCCGTTTGCCCTGCGTCTGGCCCTCTTTAGCCACCTGTTGACAATTGTTGCCCTGTTCGCCTTATGGCACTTTGCGGGGCTCGGCTTCATATTTTTGACAGGCGTGATTGCCGTTTCGGCGCTGTTACTCTACGAACATTCGCTCGTGCGGCCAGCGGATCTGTCGCGGGTGAATCTGGCATTTTTCAACGTGAATGCCGTCGTCAGCCTCGGTTTGCTGCTCATTGGCGCCGCGGATTTATGGTGGTCTCGCTGAACTTTTCTTGAAGCCAACCCGTTGTCCCAGGTCTGACAGCCAAGTAACACGGGGTCCGCTTTCGACCCGAGCGTGGCCGATCTTGCGAACGGTGACTACAATTCCACACGAAGTATCATCCAAAAAAGCCAATCACCAGAAATGATCATGGATTCCGCTGAAACTCTAAAGCTGATTGAACAAAAAGTCATTGCCGGGCAACGTGTGACGTACGAGGAAGGAATCTGCCTCGATGAACATGCAGACCTGCTGACTCTTGGCCGCTTGGCGAATCTCGTGCGCGAACGCAAGAACGGGAATTACGCCTATTACAACACGAACATTCATCTAAATCCTACCAACGTCTGCGTTTACCGCTGCCGGTTTTGTGCCTTCCGCGCAGACCTGAAAGCGGAAAAGGCGTATGTCTTCACCGATGAAATGCTGCGAGAACGAATCCTGGAAGCGAGGTCGCAGGGGGCCACAGAAATCCACGTCGTTGGCGGCCTGCACCATCAGATGAAGTTCGACTGGTACGTGAACATCATTCGTGTCCTGCACGAAACCTGTCCGGAAATCCACATCAAGGCGTGGACGGCTGTCGAAATTAACTGGTTCAGTTTTATCACCAAGCAGTCCACCGAGTGGGTCCTGCAGCAGATGGTGGATGCGGGTCTGGGATCCATGCCGGGTGGCGGTGCGGAGATTTTCCATCCAGAGGTTCGCGACCAGATCTGCGAGCACAAGGCAGATGCCGAGAACTGGGTCACCTGTCACCGCATCGCTCATCAGTTAGGACTTCGCTCCAACGCCACGATGCTCTATGGGCACGTTGAAAAGGCCTCGCACCGCATCGATCATCTCTGCAAACTCCGGTCGCTGCAGGACGAAACAGGCGGATTTCAGACGTTTATTCCATTGGCATTTCATCCAGAGAATACCGGATTGGATTATCTCCAGAAGCCGACCGGAGCCATGGACCTGCGGATGATCGCGTTGTCGCGAATCATGCTGGACAATTTCGACCACATTAAAGCCTATTGGATTATGCTGGGTGAGCAGATTGCCCAGGTTGCACTCGGATTCGGCGCAGACGATATCGACGGAACTGTCGTCCACGAAATTATCTATCACGACGCGGGGGCCAAGACTCCTGAAGGACTGACTGTGAAGCAGATCCACCGGTTGATTCAGGAAGCGGGACGAATTCCCGTGGAGCGAGACACGTTGTATCGGCGCGTGTTACGTGATGGAGCCAATTGGACGATTGGTGATTCCGTAATGGCAGGATAGGGATCCACATGGCCTGAAAAAGACGATTGTGCTTAACAAAATCGATGAGTAGTAGCAAGGAGTCGGCTGGCTGGCTTATACTGTTGCCAGACATGTCCAAAGTTCGATATTCAGGTTTGAGTCCGGCTCTCGTTCGACGACTTTCTCAGGAATTGTGCGGATGGCATCCAATCTTCCCAAAAACATGGTGTTCGCCTCTTTCGGCGCCGCTGGTCTGGTTTCAGTCCTTTCCATCCTCGACCTCGCCACGAAGTTTCCGTTCGCGGGTTCGATGACGATGGATATCCTGTTTCTGCTCAGTTCCGCGATTGTCGGATATCTGGCCTGGGATGCTTACAAGGATATGGCGTAACGCACGTGCCGCTTGAACGGACGTTTTGGGACCGCGGATGTACACTGATAAACGCTAATCGCGGCCCATTCCTTTATCGCAATCTGACCGCCTGAGTCTGATGCCTCAGGCAAACAGACCTTCGACGGGCTGACCGCCATCAACGATTTTCATTGGTCGGCCAATGGGGCTCATATTTTCTTTTGCCGGGTCGACTTCGAGTGACTTGCAGATCGAGCAAAACAGGTCGGGAACATTGACGGCATCCTTTGTCAGCCCCATTCCATCCTTGGATGTTTCTCCGATCACCTGCCCCCCCTTGATTCCTCCACCGGCCAGTAACGCGTTGAAGTTGCGAGGCCAGTGATCTCGTCCGGTTCGAGGATTAATTCGCGGAGTTCGACCAAATTCACCGGTCCACATCACCAAGGTCTTGTCCAGCATGCCCCGCTGCTTAAGGTCAGCCAGCAACCCCGCCAGTCCTGGATCGCACTGCTTGGCCAACCCCTTCACCGCGTCGAAGTTATCCTGGTGAGTGTCCCAGCCATTCAAACGCACTTCCACGAAAGTGACTCCTGCTTCGACCAGACGCCGGGCCAGCAGGCAGCCTCGTCCGAAATCGGTATCACCGTAGCTCGCTTTCGTCGCTGCAGACTCGCCCTCCAGATCAAACGTCTTCGTCAACGGACTGAGAACCAGCTTTGATGATTTGTCCGTGATGCGGCGATGACTCTCGACAACCGTGGCTCCGCCGCTTTGAGCAAATTCGCCCTCGAGTTTGTCGAGTAAACTCAAGCGACGTTTGAATCGGGGCTCATTGACCGTTGCGGCGACGTTTTCGGGCATAGTGCCCGGGCGAGCGACATGAAACGGTTCGTAGTCGACCCCCAGAAAGCCAGCACCGCTGCCGCTGAAACCGAGCCCGCGATCCCCGCCAATTGTGACAACCGACGGCAGTTCGCGCGCGGCAGGGCTCAGTTCCCGAGCCAGGTTGCATCCGAGTGCCGGATGCTTGATGGAACCTGACGGAATGTACCCCGTATGCATCTGGTACACGGCACGCTGATGTTCGCCTTCTTTGTTGGTCATCGAGCGAATAATAGCGATCTCGTTCAACTGCCGGGCCGTCTGCTCCCATCCCTCGGCTATTTGGATTCCATTAACCGCGGTTGAGATTGCCTGAGTCGGACCTCCGTTTTCAGTACCCGGCTTGGGATCAAAGGTTTCCAGTTGCGACGGTCCACCCTGCATGAACAGCAGGATCATCGCCTTTCCCTGCTTCCGCAGTTCGGCGGCTTGAGCCGACATGACGTCGCGAAAAT
>CAIWEX010000902.1 GCA_903911795.1 uncultured Schlesneria sp. | reverse complement strand
GATCAATTGCTGACGGGGTTTGAGGAAGCTCTTGAACTTCGCGACACCGCTGCGATTGCAGCCAATCGAGAGCCGCTGGAATCATTCTTGAACGAGGTGGATAACGAGTCGCACAACGAGGAGGAATATGATGACGACTGAACCGTCGTCCTCCGAAAGTCGATCTCGTGACCCGCTCGACCAAGATGATCCGACGATCTGGAGCCAGCGACTTCTGGATTGGAATCCCGTTGATCCAGCGTCTTCGCGTGCTGAACTCCTGCGACGGTTGACCGAACGAGACTATTTCCTGACGCGTGACGAGACCGATGCTGCACTGTTCATCGTTTCACCCGACAGTCCGGAACTGACGACTCGCATACGGGAGCAATTTGCAGTACGAGGAACCTCGGTTCGACTGAAAGATTCTGTCAGACGATTTGCGCAGGAATTCTTTGATCTGCCGTTTATGGAACGATTGGTACAATTTAATGAACTGAAAGTTCTATGTGCCGAAGAACCGTATTTGATGGCGTGGCTGGACGGGCTATCATCAGGATTGGATGTTGAACGCCCTCCCGCTGAAGGAGACGATGCCTTTGATCGTCTGGTAATGTCATGTGTCGAGATCTTCGTCGCGTCACCGCGCGAAGCGAGCCGAAAACGCCAGGAATTCATCCACGCCAGCCGTGAAGAACCCGATTTCTGGGGTCGCGCTGCAATCAAATTGCACCTGAATCACAATCAATTCACGATGCGTGCCGCTGCGTGGACTCGCACTTTGGCAGATTGGCAGCAGGTTGAACGGCGATATCAGCAGACGATCGAACAATTGAATCGAGCTTTGCGCGGTCACGCCGATCCCGATCGAGGTAATCCTGCAGGCCATGTACATACCGCAGACGGAGAATTTGAGTATTCACAGGACCAATTGATTCGAAGGCGTAAGCAACGATTTGATCGAGTCGGTCTGGTCTGGATGGTAATTGCAGTGCTTATCCCAATCATCGGGAGCATTTATCGAAATGCGAATGTACCGCAGCGAGAACCAATCCCTGGTCGCTCACAACTCGGACGTCCAGGACAAATCCAACCTCCGGACTATCCACGTCCGGGGCCGTTCGAGATGGAATTGAAAGCCCCCCTTCTGTTGTCTCCGGAGGAACTAAAAGCAGACATCGAGCGGCGGTACATCCCTTTCAAACGCCAGTCTCAATTGGATGCGAAGCAAAAGAATGACTCGGCCGGCAAGTCCAACCGGAGCGAATCGAATGACCGATGATCGTTCGTCGGGTTCAGCGAATGCGGACGGGACACCGCAGCACTCGCTGCCGGAAGATGTCAGCCTTTGGCCGACCGCCTCTGCGGAAATCCTTGGGATTACAGACTCTGCCACCCGAAAGGACGCAAAACGGGCCTATACCCGATTGATCAAGCGGTTCAAACCCGAGCACTTCCCGGAACAATTTCGACGGCTGCGTGAAGCGTATGATCAGGTCGATTCACGTCTTCAGTGGCAGGAAAAACTTGCCAGCCATGGAATCACGATCCAATTTGCTGATGACTCGTCTGCGACGGTGTCGCTGACCGAAAACACGGGTGACGACAGCGAATCGCCAGCGGTTGATTCATCCGAGCGCCCGCTGGAAGCGACCGATCTTGACGTTTCATCAATGGCGCCTCCGTTGCGAACGTCGACGAACGCAGTGAATGAAACGGATGCTCCAATTTCCCATCAGGACGATAGCGCAGACCAGCATTGGCAACGTGTACTTGATGGTGGCGACACTGATGCAGCCTACCGTGCTCTCGAAAAACGTGCAGCAAACGGTAGAGCGACTGAAACCGACTTTTTACGCTTGTACTGGCTGGCAACCCTGCAGTCAGAAATCGATCCGCAACGCGCCGCTGTGTCATGGTTGATCGAAGGGATGCAGCAGCATGGGCCTGATGGGCGTTTGTTTGGGCTCTACGCCAACGAACTCGAACGTCATCCGCGTGAGATTCGACATGAACGATCCATCGCACTGTTAGATGTGATGTTTCGACAAGGTCACCTGGTGGACCTGCTGCGGATTCGCTGGCGTGCCGCCAGGGATCTCGGACAGTTCGAAATCATTGAATCGAATTTGGAATTATTCAGACACCGGTTGTTCGACGACATTGATGGATGGTGTTCCTTGCTGATGGGAGCCATGCATCAGACGGCCATGACATCCATGGAATCGGCTATTGATCTGTTTCGGAAAGCCGAACAAGAATTACGCACGTTGCTCTGCAG
>CAIWEX010000901.1 GCA_903911795.1 uncultured Schlesneria sp. | reverse complement strand
GCCCGATTCCCGGCAACAGCAGCAGAATCCTCAGGGCTGAAATGGAATCACGCGGGTTTTCTGCCAGCCGCAGAAATGCCATCAGGTCCTTGACGTGTGCCGCCTCGACAAACTTCAGCCCTCCATACTTGTGAAACGGGATGTTGCGTCGAGAAAGCTCCAGTTCCAATTGCAGACTGTGATGAGCGGCTCGGAACAGCACCGCCTGCTGCTTGAGGGAGACACCCGTTTCCCGATGGGCCAGGATCTGTGCAATCACATAATCGGTCTGTTCTGTTTCATCCTGACAGGAAACGAGTTGCGGCGGATTCCCTGTCTGACGGTTGGACCACAGTTCTTTACGGTGCCCCTCTTTCGCCAGCGCAATGATCTGGTTCGTGGCAGCCAGAATGGGTTGAGTACTGCGGTAATTCTGCTCCAGCGGCAGCACCGTCGTTTCGGGATATTGCTGGGGAAAATCCAGGATGTTCCGCACAGATGCCGCTCGAAACGAATAAATCGACTGGGCATCATCCCCGACAACGGTCAGCCCACGTCCGTCAGGCATCAGGCCTAGTACGATTTCCGCCTGCAGCGTGTTGGTGTCCTGGTATTCATCGACGAGGACACAGTCGAATTTCTGACGCACGATCTCACCGCAGGCCGGTTCGGTCACCAGGCCATGCCAGAACAGCAGCAGGTCGTCATAATCGAGAGTCTGCTGCTGTTCTTTCCGTTCGGTGTACGCAGCAAACAGCTTTTTCAATCCGTCGAGTTGATCGACGACCCACGGGAAGGATTCTTTCAACACCCGTTCTAACGGAAGTTGCGTATTGACGACTCGGCTGTAAATGTCGAGGCACGTCCCCTTGAGAGGAAACCGCTTATCGGCCTTTGCCAACTCCAGTTCCGAGCGGATCGCATTCAGCAGATCTTCGGCATCGGCACGATCCACAATCGTAAAATCGGGTTCCAGGCCAATCAGTTTGCCATGTTGACGCAGCAAGCGGGTCGCCACGGCATGGAAAGTTCCACCCCAGATATCGCGAGTCGACAGCGCGGATTGTGCTGAGCGTATGGGATTGATTGCCGGAGCGGAAGTATCCGCGCCGGGCACCGTTTCGGCATTCAAATCAGTTCCACTGGCAGTGCGGCTCAGCGATTTTGCGGTTTGATTGCGCCAGCGAGTCAGCAGCGAATCGACGCGTCGCAGCATTTCCGCCGCAGAACGCCGAGTAAACGTGAGCAACAGAATTCGGCCAGGATCGATTCCGTGCGCGATCAGGCTGGCAACACGATGTGCCAGCGTGGTCGTTTTGCCCGTCCCCGCACCTGCCACGATCAGTAACGGACGCTGATCATGCGCCGCTGCCGCACGCTGCTGGGGGTTTAACCCCGACAGCAGTTCTTCGAGGGCGCTTTCTGCGGCCGAACCTTTCGTCATCCGTGACATGCGTCAAACCTATTTCGTAGCCTTCAAAAACAACTCATACCCGTCAGCAACCTTGCCTTCGACGGCGTCCCCGGCATGCACCTGCAGGCCGTATCGCAAACGGAGTGACTGACCTGGCTCCAGAACAAATGGCTTGGCTTTGGCCTTGTCGTTCTGGTAGGCCCCTTCACCGAACGGGCTGACCGAGAAGAGCCCATAGTCACGCACATGATACCGAGAGGGCCGGAAGTTGGCGGGATGATCCATGATCGCCACGCCGTAATTCTTGCCGTTAACGGGTCCCGTGTAATCAACCCACTTGGAAGGCTGCCCCCAGCATTCTTTTGTTCCCTTCTTTCCTTCGGCGTTGGTGACAATCCCGCCGACCTTTTCCCGCATCGTCGTGGCGACGCGGATTCCGAACAGCCCTTCCTTGGTGTCATCAAATGTGACTTTCCCAACGACCGGGGTAAACGTCGCATCGTAAATCACCAGTCGCGACGGAAAGATCGAAATCGTCGTGGTCTCAACAGCAACAGGAAGACTGTCCTTGCCGAGCCAGTGATTCTTCAGCTTGATTGTCCCGGGGTTTCCCTCGGTCACATCCGTCAGCACATTGAGGATCTTGCCCGCTTCGGCCCAGAACTTGATGTCATTGACTTCATCGACAGAAAACCAGATCCCCTTGTGATGCGGGTGATCCTTATCTTCGGGATCTCCGATGGCCCGTGTGATCACAGTTCCCCCCGGAGCCTGCACAGGAGCCAGAAAGGGCTTGGCCCATTCGGTACCAGTATGCAACACCGTGAAGGTTTCGGTCCCGAGCATCACTGCCACGCCGCTATCAATCGTCTTGAACGTCACCTTGTCAGGAACCGTCTGAGCACTGGCCGTCATTGACCAGAACGTGATCCCGCAACCCAGCACGAACATCCAGCGTGACAGCGAACGAATCATGAAGCGTCTCCCGTTATGCTCAAGTTTCTGACAAAGCGACGCCACCAGCACGTCGACTTCCGGAGTGGTCCACTTTTGACCGAGCCATCGTACCTGCCCCGGTTTGTATCAGTCGAGCGTCCCCGAGAAGAAAAGCAACGTCGGCTGGGCAAAAGTGCGCTCCGTCATCGCCCAGCTTTGCGGTCCCCGAGAAATCCTCGGAGTGTCACTCGATGCACACCGCCCAACTGGCGCAGGGCACTTCAGCCTGTTCCAAGCACCGTGCCTTGTCGATGACCTCTTGCTGGATGTCGGATGTCGTAGGTCCGATACGTACTCACCGAACACAGCCCACGTGTTGGGGTCGCCCTGCTCAATGAACGTGTCGATGAGGCGGATTAATGCAGCATTCCGTATCGCGTCGCGCATGTTGCGAGCCAAACCGCTGCCGAGAATTCACTCAAGCGTTTCGTAGTCTGATTCCTTGCAGAAAGGTTGATCGCAGGAGTTATCTAAATTCAGGGGTTAATCCAGCCCGCCCGCGGCATCGATTCGTGGTGCTTGTCGCAGGAACCTTCATCCACTCGGTGAACTAAACCAAGTGGCCGAACTACAACTTCGCGATTTGCGTGATGACATCAAGGTTCGCAGTGTAAATCATCGTCGCCTTCGCATCGCCTTGTCGTACAGATTCCGGAATCGCCAGAGAAGTGAAATGCCAAGCTTGCTGGAGGTCATTGATCCGAAAGAAATTCATGCCAAGTAAACCAAATACCTTTGGACGGTATTCATCGAGTTCGGACGTCGTTTCGAGCTTTCCCAAAACCTCAACCAGAATCGCGTTACTTTTTTCGAGCCACCCTGAATCCGACAACTGTTGAGCTTGGGCAATGAGTCTGCGACAGATCGCTGCGGTGCTCGATGGCTCTACTGCACAGCGAATGATCCGAAGATTTGCCCGGTACAATGACTTTCCAACTTCGTCTTGAGTCCGCTCACACTCTTTCAATGCTCGTTGCGTATACTCATTCGCATTTGCCCATTCGCGATTCCAAAGGCAGCAGTTGCCAGCCATTCCAAGCATCTTCCCAAGCCATTCATCTGCCGTCGTCCCGCCTACTGCCTCCAATCCGGCGATGATCGGCAATAGCATCGCCACGCAGTCGGCATACATTCCCGCTTCGTAGACTCGATACGCTTCCGTCAAGACAACGTCGTCGTCTTGAACGAGTGCATTTACAATTTCCGGATTCCCTGCTAGTCCAAGAGTCCGTGAAATGGCACAAAGCGTCTGTGCACCGTTACTACGCGCGGCTTGATCACCGCGCAGACAGGCGACGTGACTCTTCCACTCGGAAAAATGTTCGATGATCGTGCTCAAGTGGAGATAACAGAGTGCATGCCATGTTTCATTTTCAGCCCGCCGTTTTTCATCAACGAGCAGGTTGAAAATTTCGAATGAATTAGACATTGACGGCGTTGTTCGAGAGCTTTCAGTCGACGTATTGGCGACTCGCGAGTCCGATTCGGGGTTCTTTGTGGGCATGGCGTCGCTATTTCGTGCGGCGATATCCACTCGCGACAACGTGAGCAGATACTTCAACAAAGAGCCCCGGTAGAGCCCGCCGAAATGAATCGGGAACTCCTTACACTGTATTAAGTGGAGTCCCCCAGACACTTGCTCTCCTTCAG
>CAIWEX010000900.1 GCA_903911795.1 uncultured Schlesneria sp. | reverse complement strand
CGCCGGATGCACGATCGACCAATGTTCGGCGCGGGTCTCCTGACCCCGCCGAAACAACCGACCGACAGGTCTCCTCTTCGCCGGATGCACGATCGACCAATGTTCGGCGCGGGTCTCCTGACCCCGCCGAAACAACCGACCGACAGGTCTCCTCTTCGCCGGATGCACGATCGACCGATGTTCGGCGCGGGTCTCCCGACCCCGCCGAAACAACCGACCGACAGGTCTCCTCATCGCCCCGACCGACCACCCTCTTCCACGCAGCCGCAGTTCTGGCAATCATTCTGTTCGCCAACGTAACCTTCGGACAGCCCTCCGAAGACATCGCGCCAATCAATCTCGTCACCAACCAGGCGGCCGTCTGCCTGGAAGTCCCACGGTTCGAAGCGACGTGGAATCAGTTCCAACGATCCCAACTTCTGACACGACTGAAGCAATTCCCGCCGATCGAGCGGTTGTTGACTGGAACAGGTGCCCAGCAATGGAAGCTGGTCGAAGAACATGTGCGCCGGATTTCCGGTAAGCCACTCTCTGACCAACTCCTCGCGGTCTTTTCTGAATCACTCGTCGTGGCGATCTATGCCCCCGAAGGGATGCCACCGCAGGGAGTACTGATTGCCCAGGCTCGCGATACAGTCACGTTAAACCAGGCAATCCGGACATGGAACCTTCTGGACGCTCAGCAAGTATCGCAGACGCGAACCCATCGGGGACGGTCATATATCCGTCGAGCCAAAACTGCGAAATCCAACGAGGTCGTCTACTACACAGTGATTGGGCGGACGATTGCCTTATCAGACCAGGAACAGCGAATTCACGAGGTCATCGAATCCCACGCCAAAGAAGCATCGGCTGATCACGTCCCATTGCTGCATGACACAGACCTCTATCGCACCAACCGCGCACGACTTCCCGCTGATGCCGCAGCATACCTGTTCCTGAATACTCGGCTGTGGGACCGGGTTGTTGGCGAAGCTATCGAAAAGTCGCCTGATGCGCGCTGGATTCAACCACTGTTCCAACAGGTCGCAGCAGTCACGGCCGCGCTCCGACTGAATGAAGAAGTCGTGGTGGATCTCGTGACCGACGTCACTGGCAAGCCCACCCCTGACCTGTTCAAACAGTTTGTCGAAGCGACTCAAGGGGGTGGGACATGGCCTCAACGCATTGCTGGCGATGCCATTCTTGCGATTTCTTCACGGATGGAGATTGGCCCGCTGATCCAAGGTTGGATTGCAACCAGCCCCGACGCCAAAACGGACGATTTTGCCAAAGGGCGGAACCTGGCGCTCAGCCTTCTTCAAGGACGCGACCTCTTTACAGAAATCCTCCCCATAGCACTCCGCGACTGGACCGTTACCCTGAATGGAACAGACGTCAATAACGCATCCGATGCACCTCTGAACCTGACCGGAAGATTTTCACTCACCTCCACGTCATCCAATGTAGCGCCGCCGACCGACGTTCTCGATCAAGCCCTGCAATTTGGCATGTCGCTGATGGCAGTTTCGGTTTCCAACCAGCGAGGTGCCAACGGTCCCCCCGCGTTTCTTCAGACCAGACGCTCCGAGGCGGGTGCGATTCGCGTCATCAACGGAATGCAGCCCTGGTCGCACAGTTACCGACTGACGCCCCAGCAACTAGTCGTCTCCACGGCAGAATCGTTACTGACAGATCAGCGCGCTGGTGAAACTGAAAAGCGAAATGACCGCCTCACTAAGAACTCGCGCCGCTATTTCAACACGGCCTCGCAGCTCGTATGGCTCGACTCCGTGCGGTTGCGGCAGGCCATTTCGCAGCATGGAGAGTGGCTCGCAAATCACGCAGCTAGCGATTCCGCCAGCCGGGAACGACTGCAAAAACATTTGTCGAAGATCGACGAAGTCGCGAAAATGTTTGACGCCGCATTCATCGCAGCCAAGTTTGACGAAGATCACATTCGTATCAGTTTTGGTGCTTCTCTCGACCGTAACGAATAAACGGCTTCTCGCGTCGTTGTAAGTGTCACAGTCGTTACACTCGAAAGTCCGCAGAGTTTACTTTAGTTATCAGCGTTTTGTATTCTTTGCAATCCGTTCATTCGGCAAAGTACCGGTCATAATCGTCTTAACCAAGGATGGCTCCCATTCACTCAAAGGACTGTCCCCCGGTACTCCCCGAATCGAGGACACGATGGAAGACACGGACAAGATGGCTGTTGCAGAGCGACGAGCCCAGAACCGACGAATTGGCGGAGATCGCCGTAAGTCGGGTGTGACGGAAAAATTTGAAGGTGAGGAACGCCGCAGCGCCCCCCGGCGTCAGGTCGTTGAACGTCGCCGGTTGATCGATCCAACAACCTGCGAACGCGACTACTCCGGCGACGAAATCGAATTTATGAAAGCCATGGACGACTACAAGCGGCAGAGCGGACGCAATTTCCCGACCTGGAGCGAAGTCCTCGAGGTGGTTCGCAGCCTGGGTTACACAAAGCCTGAACACCGCCTGCCGGTTGAACAACCCTCAGCCGGGCTATAAATCATCTGACGGGTGGCTGGAACGATATCCGCACACCAGTGGAATGAACGGAGCGTCTCCATGACGCTTCTGAAATCCCGCCCAGATGTCGCCCAGCCCGCCCTTCTGAGAATCCTGGTACCGCCGACTTCAACTGAATTAATGGCATTGCCATGGATTCGGTGAAAACTGGCGAACAGACGCTTCAGCGTAATATTGCAGACTCCGCCAATTGGTTAGAGGGCATTCAACGTAGCGCCGAAACACGTTGCGATTGTCGGAATCGATCGGCTTTTGCAACTCGCCTCGAACCACGGGAGGGCGAGGCTCCCGCCGAGCCGTGATCGGGTAGTGACGTCCGATTCCAAACCCGGTTCGACAGGAGCCTCACCCTCCCAACTTGGGGGCCATGTTCCTGGCCCGCCGTTGGGTTCTAGGCCAAGTCCGACGAACGCACTTATACCGCATCACGACTATTTTTCAGGTTCAACCAACCAGCCGGAACGCGCTGGCGTCAGGTTGTACGCCATTGTGATTATTGGAATCAGCCAGGCGCGAACGCCGTCTGCCAACGTCATCGCCCTCGTCGAACCTCAACACGAAAGCACATTCCGGAAGGTTTCCGATGTCGACCTTAAATTTCATCGTGTGTGACATACTCCCCTGGGGTGTTGCCATCCTCTGGCTGATCTACGTAGCACTCCTCATTTCAGGACTGCGCAAGCGACAGGTTCTGACTGCGGAAACGGAAATCGAGTTGCCGCGTGGCATCCCGCGAGTCACCGTACTGGTCGCGGCCCGCAACGAAGAGTCCTGCATCGATAAGTGCCTTCAGTCACTCTTGATACAGGACTATCCAAACCTGGAAATCATCGCCATCAATGACCGCAGCACCGATGCTACGGGCGAAATCATGAATCGCCTGGAAGCTGAACATCTCGGACTGCTCCGCGTCGTCCATGTCGAAAGTCTGCCGGCAGGCTGGTTCGGCAAGACGCATGCACTGCACTGTGGCACCAGTTTCGCCACAGGCGACTGGCTCTGTTATATCGATGCCGACTGCGAACTGCTCACGCAGCGCACTCTATCACTGGCGATGCAGGAAGCACAAAAGCGTAGCGTCGATCTGCTGTCACTGACACCGCGGTTCATCCTCGATACTCTCTGGGAAAAGATTACGGTCCCCGTTTGTTCATCGTTGATGGTGATCTGGTTCCAACCGGCGCGCGTCAATAATCCCCGTTTGTCGACCAGTTATGCCAATGGTGCCTTCCTGATGATGACACGGCATTGCCTGGATCGTGTGGGAGGATGGTGCCGCTTCCGGACACAAATCAGCGAAGACATCGCGATTGCCCGGGAAGTGAAATCAAACGGAATGAGACTCGCCGTTCTGGAAAACGACGGCTTATACCGAACGCGAATGTATGAGACGATTCGTGATTCCTGGAACGGCTGGTCACGAATCTTTTACGGAGCCTTGCCCCGCAAGGCGCTGGCAATCTCACTGGCCCGGCTGGTCCTCTGTTCGATCATCCCGACATGGGCAGTTCTCTACTGGCTGCTAACGGCTGGTCTCGACCCGCAATCCGCGACGATCAGTACTGCGATGGCGGCTGCGATATCAGCGGTCGTGCTGCAGCAGGTCTACAGTGCGCTGATCTTCCGAGCCGTCGGTGGTGGAATCCAATGGTCGCTCGCAGCTCCACTGGGACATCTGGCACTGGCTGGAATGCTGGGCCGAGCCCTGATGAATCATCTTGGCCTGGCAACAACTCAATGGAGTGGCTCGGTATTCCGTCGAGGTCAATTGATGACACCACCACTCCCTTCGCCGCACGCGATATCGGCGGCTCAAACGGCCACCGCTCAACGCAGATAGTCGCGAGGTCTTCAGGCAATCACCTCTCATCGGTTTGAGTCAACGAAGACTTACAAATGCCGTCAGTGTCATTACTGACCTACCCCCACCCAAAATGGCCGAACGCGAACGGCTCACCCAAACCGAAAATGCGTTTGCCTTGGAATATCGCAGCAGGCACTTGTAAACAGTCTCCTGGCATGTTCAAGATTACTGCCATAGGAAGTTTTGGGTCCCCAAGGCCATTATTGAACCTCAAAGCAGCACGAAATGGGCGCAGTTGTGACTACACGTAAACTGAAATCGAGTTCCTGGCTCACCATTCTGATAGTGGTCATTGTCTGTATCCTGATGGCTGGGTTGGTTTATCTCTGGAGAAAAAACCTTTCGACCCTGGGAACGTTTCCATGGCTGGCCGTTGCAAGCCTGCTTCCGGCGGTATTGGTCTTAAACCACGGGATCTATCTTCAGTGGCAACCAAGGTCGCTATCACTTTCCTCGAGTTGTGAAAAAGACCTCGATGGAATGAAACTCTCGCAATTACAGCGGCTTTTTGATCAGGAATATCGCGGCTACGCAATCGCAATCAGTTACTACATTCCTACGTTTGCACTTGCCGTCGCTGGATTCGTCTCGGCGCTGATGGTGTTCGACCCGCAATCCGCACTCGGGAATATCGAGAAGCTAATTAGAGTCGCGTCGGAAGACGGAACACTTCTGCTATCCGATTCGTTGATCGAAGGGATACGGTTCGGGACACTCGGTGCCTATGTCTATGTCTTGATGACCATCGCAGAAAGAACATTTCGACGTGACATCAGTCCTGGCCTGGCACAATGGAGTGCTTCCCAGTTGATCCTGGGACCGATTCTCGGAGGTGTGGCTGCTGCGACACTCGCCAATGGCACAAACTTGAGCCTCTTCACTCAGCAAATCCTGTTTTTTGTCGCAGGAATGGCTCCCCGACAATTCGTTTCCGTGGCTTCCGACACCGCAACCCGGTTCTGGGCCAAGAGCGAAACGCCCGTCGTCAACTCCGTATCACTAAGATTGATCGGCGGTATCACGGCTCGCGTGGAAGAACGACTGTTTGAAGAGGGAATCGAAGATGCTCACCAGCTCGCTATGGCAAACCCCGTCCGGCTGAATCGCGATACTCCCTACGAGCTTCGTCAGATCACCAATTGGATTGATCAGGCAATTCTCTATTCGACCGTCCCTGAAAGTGCCTCCCTTCTGCAAAAGGAAGGTGTGACCGGTGCGATGGATCTGGCTTCCTACGCCAAGTCCCAGACAGCCGTTATCAAGGATTCAACAGGTAACGATAAAACAAGACTGCAGCAGTTGGCTGACGCTGTGCATATGTCAGCAGAGTCCTTGAATGATGTTGTTCTTCGATTGAGCCAGGACCAACAGGTGATCCTTGTTCGAGGGCTCTACCAGTCCGACCAGTTCAATGATGACAACGGAAGCTGGACGAGTTGACAACCGCTTTCAGAGACGCTGGATGTCATTCACAGAGCTCTCAAAGTCACCAAGGCCTGGAACAGGCGGGATGGATTGTTCATGGCAGGTTCACGATCATCGTCGTCGGTTGGCAAACTGCTGGTTGCGGCAACATTAGTCTCCGTCATCGCCGACTCGTCGCAAAAGGGCCCGGTCCGTGTCCGGCCGACGATGAATGCCGTGCGCGCCGTCACCGACCCTGGCGTGCCCGATGAAACTCACGAGAAGTTCCTCAAACAGAACTGCAGATTCGGAAAACCGGCCAAGCAGCCTCAAGTGACTGATCTGCTGGGCCCCACAATGGTGATCGCCCGTGAAACCTATGTGCTCGAACATAGCACCACGAGCAAAACACCGTATTGGGTAAGTGAACTCCTCACGGCGGAACTCCTGAATGGCGCGGACAACGAGCGTTTGAAACCCGAACCATTTCGCCCTGAGCCGCTCGTACCTGCTGGATCTCGAGCAGAATTGAAAGATTACCAGCATTCAGGTTACGCACGCGGTCACATGATGCCTGATGCTGACCGCACCAGGAATGACCTCAAACGTGAAACCTATGTCCTCTCAAATATGGTCCCACAGTTCGGGCCTTTCAACAGCGGCGTCTGGCTGAAACTCGAAAAAGCCGTTCGCGCCTGGGCTGTCGCGCGAAAAGAGATTCATGTCATTACTGGCCCCTTATGGTTTGACCCCGATGAGGCTGACCCCACAAAAGCGGATGGCCAGATTGTCTACTCCGTCATCGGCCCGAATCAAGTGGCGGTCCCCACCCACTTGTACAAGATCATTCTGTCGCAAAACCCGACTTCGAAAAAATGGGAAGCCTTGGCGTTCTTATTTCCGAATATCCCCAAGTACCCTGCCTCACCGCCGCTCGAGAAATTTCTCACGACGATCGATTTCCTGGAAGAACATACGGGCTACGATTTCTTCCCCGAGTTTCAGGAAGACGATCAGGAAAAGCTGGAATCGATGCGAGCAACGGTCGTCTGGGACAAATGACGCATACGGACAACCGTCATTTTGGGCAGAAATCGCCCGTAATGGGCTGACCGCTGACTGCTGACACCTCTTCCGGTATGCTGCAGGAATTCCGAAATCGAATCGTGACGGCGTTTTCTGGTGGTGACGACATGACGGATCAGAGTCGACAGCGGACAGGGCTTCTCGCTACCGGGCTAGGCATCATCCTTTTCGTTGGAATTGTTTCGGCGATTTTCTGGTTCCGAGAGCTGTCAAAGCCACCGGAACAGCTTGTTGAAAATGACTCGCCGAAGCCACTATCAATGATCTCTCGCCCAGTTGCCCCCGAAATGGGATACGTGGGAAGCGAGAAATGCACGGCATGTCATGCCCAGATTGCCGAATCATATCGGCGGCACCCAATGTCGCGATCAATGGCGACACTCACATCGGCGACGCCGATCGAAGACTATACGCGACAAACATCGTTTACCGCAGGAACCTGCCAGTATCGCGTCGTGAAGTCCGATCAAGGACTTGTGCACCACGAGCAATTGAGCGACACCGATGGGACTGTGCTGTACGACATCAAGTCCGAAATCCAACATGTCGTCGGGTCGGGTGCAAATGGACGGAGCTATCTGTCGGAACGGGGCGAAATCCTGAGCATGTCATCAATTGGCTGGTACACATCCCGTGGGTGGGACCTGTCGCCTGGTTATGACCCGCAAAGGCACCAGCACTTCTCACGACGGATCTCTGAAGCCTGCCTTCACTGTCACTCGGGGCAAGTTCATACGGATCGTGATCGAGTCGATCATTTTCCTTCACCGCCACTTACGGAAATCGCTATCGGTTGCGAACGCTGCCATGGCCCTGGCGAACAGCATGTGAAGTATCGTCAATCCAAATCAACGTTAGGTACTGACCCGATCGTCAATCCTTCTCGATTAGCACCGGCCGAGCGAGATGCGGTCTGCAGCCAGTGTCACCTGCAAGGTGTCGAACGAGTCTTACGCTACGGACGATCCAACGTCGACTTTCGACCGGGCCAGAAGATCGGTGACAACTGGACAGTTTTCCTGAACAGTTCGTCTGTCGATGCTGCAGACTCGGCTGACCTCGTCACGCAGGTCGAGCAGATGCAGGCCAGTCGATGTTATCTCGAAAGCAAAGGGAAGATGGGCTGCACGTCGTGTCATGACCCCCATGATTCACCTGCGGCAAGTGATCGTCACAACTTCTATCGTGCCAAATGCGAGACTTGTCATTCGGATCGAGGCTGTTCCGTCACATCTGTGGAGCGGGAGCGTCCACCTGCGAGTGGGTCGTGCATTGCCTGTCATATGCCCAATCTGAAGTCAGGAGATGTCCCTCACACGAGTGTCTCTGATCACCGGATACCGCGTCGGCCACTGAAAAAAACAGTTCGACCAGCGCCACCATCATTAACGGTCTATCATGAAGCGGGATTACAAATCAGTGAACTGGAAATCGGGCGTGCCCGCGGAATTTTTCTGACGCAACTGGCCGAAGAATCAGGTAATCGACAATTGGCCCAACAGGCGGACAGTTTACTCCAACGTTCATTGGCAGCGGCCTCGGATGACATTCCAGTCCTGGAATCATTGGGGGCCGCCAGCTTGACACTTGGTCGACCACAAGACGCCGAACGGCACTGGAACGCGGTTCTAAAACTCGCGCCGCAACACGAAACAACCTTGTTACGGCTGGCGATTCTGTCGCACGACTCAGGTCGCATGAATGACGCGAAAGACTTTTTTGAACGCTTTCTGAAGATGAATCCCAATCACCCGACAGCACTTTTCCGCCAGGCACATATTCTTGGAGAACTGGGGGACTTCGCCCAGGCCATCCCGTTCGCCCAACGTGCACTCGAACTTGAGCCCCGCCGGTTGCCTCTGTATGAATGGTTATCGCAAGCCCACGCCAAACAGGGGAATGAGTCTGAGAGTCGGCGTTTTCTCGAATTACGACAACGGATCTCATCGCGATTAACGCAGTAGCGAATGTTCATTTCATGCAGTCGCCCTCAATAGAAAACTGTGCCGACCAGTGGGACGTGAGCAGTCCGTTTCGGACAGATGCAGCGCAACGGCAATTTGTTGTTAACTGATGGTGAGCGGTTCGGGGTACAAGAAAATGTCGAATTCACCGGCGCCAACAAAACGACCTGTCGCCGCATCACGATTCCGATGGATCATGGCGGCTCTTCTGGTGGCCATCAGCGCAGCAGTTGCGATGAACCAGTTCCGCAAGCCAATCTCCTACGTCACACTCCCCGACTTCGTCACAGCGAAAGAGATTGAACTGGCAAAAGAATCGTTCATGCTCGCCCAAGGTCACGAGGTGACTGCAGATGAACTGGTATTTTGGCTGGCGGGATCATTTGCCGAACGAAAGCGGTTCGAAGATGCTGTTGCTTGTTACGCGAAGATCCCGACTTCCCACAAAGAGTTCGGCCGACGATCAAGATTTCAGCAAGGACAGATACTGCTCAGCCTGAATCGAGCGATCGAAGCTGAGAAGAACTTTCGTGAACTCCTCGCGCTTGAAGAAACCGACCCCAGGCTAGAGTCCCGATTCCGAGTCAGCGCACGCCAACAGTTGCGTCACATTCTGGAAGTCGAACTCCGTTTCGAAGAACGGGCAAAGTTACTGCAACCATTTCTGGAACGGGACGAGACGGACGGATTTGAGACGTTGGCAGCGCTCTTCCCGACGCACCTGCGATGGAATTCTCCGATTGGGTTCGAATTCCTGGAGAAGTTTTATGCCATCGATCCGGAGCAGCCAATTCTGCGAGCAGCGCTGGGACGGTACTACACAGTTCAAGGACGGTTGGCTGAAGCGCGTACACAGTTGGACGCAGCGGCTAAAGTGTTAAACCAGGATCTGGGAGTCAAAGCCTCACTGATTGCCTGTTTGCGTGAAGCCAATGATCCCGATCTCAATCGGCAGATGGATTCACTTCCCCCAGCCTCTGCGGATGACCCCTGGCTACTGCAGTTTCAGCGAGCGGAACATGCCTTACAGGCGAATCAGTTCCAGCAGGCAGTTGGGTACTTCGAAGCGATAGTCCGCAGAGATCACACCTGTACTCAAGCCTGGCAGGGACTGGTTCAGGCGACCAGAACATCGGACGAATCAGACGCGAGAAATCATGCAATCAAGATGGCCGCTGGACTGGGCAGAATTCAATACCAGATCAGCCGCTGCCTGCAAAAGCCAACAGATCCTGTTCCATTTCTGGATGTGGCCGACGCCTGTTTGGAACTCGACCTGAATCGCGAGGGAATGATACTAAGTCGATTGGCCGAACGTCTTGAGCCAGGAAATACCCGCGCGGCAGAATCGAAAACTCGCTTTCAGTCTCGAACGACGAGTCCTCTTACTCATTGGAAACATCGTCCAACGTCCATTCCCCCAGAGACACCTGTAAACGGCATCGCGGCATCGCCAACAAATGATTCTGACGCGAGATTTCAATGGCGGGATGCGACAAAAGAATGGAACCTCAATTTCCGACGATTCGATGACATCAGCAACGACAATCGGAACATGGAGGGAAACGGAGGAGGTGTTGCGATCTTCGACTTCGACCTCGATGGACGTCTGGACTTGTTCTTTACTCAGGGAGGCCGCTTGCCTCTCAAGAAGTTTCCCCAGGACAAGTCCAACGAACTGTTTCGAAATCTTGGAACAAGCGGTGGTCAAGGAAAATTGGCAAATGTCACGACACATTCAGGGCTGACGCAAACTGGATTTCATACAGGATGCGCCGTGGGTGACCTGAACTCGGATGGCTTCCTCGATCTCTACATCAGCAGCTACGGACGTTCTTCAATCTGGTTGAATTCCGGCGACGGGACCTTTCGTGACGCTACCGCGTCAAGTCCGGTCGTCGACACATGGGGAACGAGTATCGCGATCGCTGATCTGAACGGTGATGGCTGGCTCGATATCTATGTGGCTGCGTATTTGAAAGCGGGTGATGATCCCCCCACAATTTGTCGTGAACCAGGAAGTCCGACAGGGACAACACAATGTTCGCCAACAATGTTTTCCGCGCTGGACGATTTCCTGCTTGTGAATGATGGCCAGGGTGGATTTCTAGATGTCACACGTGATGCCGGAATTACCGCGCCTGATGGGCGTGGACTGGGAGTGGTCGCTGACGATCTCAATGGCGATGGAAAGCTGGACCTGTTTGTTGCCAATGATCTGACCGCATCATTCTTATATCTCAACGAAACCAGACCCGATCAATACATCGCTGGAACAGAAATCATTCTCCCACAGTTTCGGGAATGTGGCATCGAGTACGGAGTCGCTTTGAACGGAGACGGCGCTGCGACGGCCGCGATGGGAATTGCGCATGGCGACTATGATCGTAATGGTTGGGACGATCTATTTGTCACTAACTTCTACCTCGAAGCCAATACGCTGTTTCGAAATCTGGATGGACAGTCCTTTATCGATCAATCGACGCGGTCCCGCTTAGGACCGGTCAGCCGAAATTCATTAGCCTTCGGAACGGCGTTTCTGGACATCGATCACGATCAATGGCTGGATCTGATCGTGACGACAGGACATCTGGAAGATCGAACCTGGACCGGAACGGAACCCTATAAAATGCGGCCATTACTGTTCCGCAATGATCGAAATGGCCAGTTCTCGGATGTGGGAGAATCCGCTGGGGATTACTTCCGTTCAACCTGGGTGGGGCGAGGCCTGGCGTATGGCGATCTGGATCGCGACGGCGACCTGGACATCGTCATTTCGCATCAAGTCGATCCCTCACTCCTGTTGATCAACGACACACCGCGACAGGGAACGAGTGTCATCATCCGGCCAGTCGGTGTTGGCGCGTCGCCCCGCAATGGAATCGGTTGCCGGATCGTGGCCGAGGGAATTTTGCCGATTTATCAGAAGCAACTGGCAGGTGGAGGAAGTTTTCAATCCGCTTCTGCACAGGAGATTCACTTGTCACTGGCTGGAGAAACAAGCTTTCAAACCCTGACAATGACCTGGCCAGACGGGACGTCAGAACAATGGAAAAAGGTCGTGGCAGGATACTACGTTGCGATTCAAGGTCGAGGATTGATTCGTGTGAATCTCGAATAGTAAGTTGTCCGCGGACTCATTGGGATTGGGTGGCTAGCTCTATCCTCTGCACGACTAAGCAACAGTTTAACGTTGCGTGGGTGCGCCAACTTTTCAAGCCGATTCCCTCTGTGCTCCTCCGCGTCCTCTGTGGTAGATGTTCTCCCGGCCCCCGCCTTTACCAACTACTTCGGACATTCGACGGGATCGCGTCCTTCAACAACGATCCACTCTCGATCTGCAGCAACGGAAGTCAGCGATTGAGTCTCACCCGAGGGCCAATGGATCGAGATCTCATCAGCAGCGGTGTGCTTCCCAATCCCCATGATCATCCGTCGGTCGTTACTCGCCTGGAAGCCATCTCCAGCGTTCAGCCAATGAGTCCAGGTCTCGGTTCCTGCTTTGACAACGATCTTTGTTCCAATCGCATCGCGATTGGATTTTACGCCATGCAGAGACATGATCACGGAGTGGTTCGCGTGAGCGGTTTTGTTTGTGAGAACCGCCAATGGAACGTCCGCATGAGAGACCGCAAAATCGGCGCATCCGTCCCGGTTCCAGTCCCAGTTCACGAGTGACCTTCCCAGGTATTGACCACTG
>CAIWEX010000899.1 GCA_903911795.1 uncultured Schlesneria sp. | reverse complement strand
GGCAACCTGCTCACTCAGGAACAAGTCGTACTTGGCAAATGCCATTTGACCGTCTTTGTCTTCCGCATGCGACAAATTGTGGTGAGTTCGATTCAGGCCAAGTTTGACGGGGAAGGTGTCGCTGATCCCCATTCCGTCTTCGCGATTCAACATGAAGGCAACGGATCGCGTGATGTCCGCGTCGAAAGCCAGTGCAATCAGATCGAACATATTCCGGTAATATTCGCGCGGCTCACCTTCGGTCGTCGCGTCCAGATTCAAATGGCTGTAGTCCTGCGATTTGATTGGGATGTCGATCCATTTTTCTGAAGCGACCAGTCGACTTTCGATTTCATCGAGCGACGTCAGGTACTGGTCAATCCGCTCGTTATCAGATTTACCCAGCCGCTTGTTCAGCGACCTTGCACTTTCCTGAACTGCGTCAACCAGTTTGACTCGCTTCTGAAGTTGTTCACGCTGGGATGCCAGCGAAGCTCGATCGCCACGGAACAGCCGGTCGAAGACACGTCGCGGGTTATTTTCGGCTGGAACGGGCTTTCCTTCAATGTTGTAGGAGATCGTTCCCGTACGGGACAGGAACCCGACCCCCGCATCGATCGATAAAACCAGCGATGGCTGTCGGCAATACTTTTTCGTATGCAGCGCCACAACCTGGTCGAGCGCCACTGAATTGAAGGCCCCCGGCTTGGGATCATGCAGGGGTGCCCCCGTCAACCACATGTCAGAACACATATGCGGATCAGCCTTGATCCCGTTCGGGTGCTGCAATCCCCCCAGGAAGCTGACGTGTTCGCGAAACGGCCGGAGGGGTTCGGTCGATTTGCCGAACTCGAATTCCTTCCCTTCCTTTTGAGGAAACCAGCTCCATTCCCCAACGCCGTGCTTTGGATTCGGGAGCGACATTCCGTTGGCGGTGTACAAGGCACAAAACCGCCGCGGAGTCTTTTCAGCGACCTCTTTCCCCATCGCTTCCAGCAACGGCAACGACAACGTGACTCCCGCCAACCCCTTCAGTACCGAACGGCGATCAAGTTTCATTGCGGAATCCATGCAAGGCTGGTGGTGACGGTTTTCGTTGGAGTAGACGCGGAACTCTTACGAATTCGGCGTCAAATCGCTACTTCTTCAGGAACATGTCACTCTTGATGACAAAACGGATCAAATCCTGCATCCGAAGTTCACTTGAGCGCAATTTTATGCATTCCTTCTGAAGGAACACAAGTTCATTGTAGGTGAGGCTTCGTCCCAGAGCGTAACACGAAAGGTGCTTCAGGAAGCTGAACGTCACCTGATCGATTCTTTCGTCGGCCAGGTACCGCTTCAAGCTGTTCAGGTCCAATACCTTGGTTCCATCCGGCAGCTTTGACGGCGCATCGATCTTGCGTTCGTTTTTGAACAAACCTCCCGCATCGTACTGCTCAAACGGAAGCCCCCACGGATCGATACCCGTGTGACACTTGACGCATCCTTCCTGGTTTCGATGCCGTTCGAGTTTTTCTCGCAGTGACAGATTCCCGCCGTCGCCTTCTTTCAGGCGAGGGACATTCGGTGGTGGATCGTCTGGTGGTTCCGCCACGATCTTGCGAGCCACCCAGGCTCCTCGCTTTATCGGGTTGGGCTCTCGACCATCCGACAAGCCCGCCAGAATCCCAGCTTGAGCCAGGATACCTCCCAGATGTTCGTTCTCATGCCGGATCGGAACGAATTTGAATCCACTTTCCGTGCGGTCACCCAAGTTGTAATACGTTGCGACAACTTCATCTGCGAGGATGAAATCGGAGTGAATGATGTTTCGCAGTGATAGGTTCTGTTCGATCAAATAGGTCAGAAATCGGACCGGTTCCTGCCGGAGATGCAGCTTCGCATCACGGGTCAATTTGGGATAACGGCGGCTGTCGACGGAAACAACATCGAACTTGTCTAAGCTCAACCATTGCGAACCAAACTCGCGCGTGAATTGTTCGAACCGGGGATCACGAATCATCCGCTCAACCTGAGCATCCAGTGCCGCATGCAATTCCTGCTTCCCCGCCCGATTCAGCAACTGCGGATCAGGTGCTGAATTCCAGAGGAAGTACGAGAGTTTCGATGCCAGTTCATAGTCATCCAGGTCCTCTGGTTCCGGAGTCGCGCTGTTTTCAATCAGAAACAAGAACTGCGGCGATGTCAGAACGACCAGCAGCGCATCTTTGATGCTTTGTTGAAAACTCAGTTTTTCGGCAGTCGATCTCTTCCAGACAGCAAAGATCGCAGCATGCTCTTCATCGGTGACCGGTCGTCGAAAAGCCCGCGTTGCGAAGGACCGCAGGATTTCGGAGGCATATTGAGCGTGATCGTTCTTGTTGGGCGAGTCGATGAAGATCTGACGATGCGTGGCGGGTGGCCATTCGGAGTAATAGGGTCCTTCGAATTCGATCGATCTCAACAACAATCGTGGCATATCGCGGCCGTCGGTGTATTCGCTGCGAATTCCGATTTCACGAATCCCTGCCAGGTAGTTGACGTTGTCCGTTTCCACATCGGGACTGGGGAAATCGTTGATGGGGCCAGAGAAGATGTATTCGCGCAGCTCTCCCGCTTTCACAGCCTGCGGTTCGCCGACGCGTGTCAACGTACTTCCGCAGTCGCGACGCAATCCCACATAAACTCCCAGCGATGGTGTCCGGCTTTCAAATGCCAGAAACTGTCGGCCGACATCACTGTCCTCAGCGACTTTGCGAAACACGGCGCGTCGCAATCCCGCGTTATCCGCCGATCGAATCGTGACATTGACTGGTCCCGCGGCGAGGCGAACCAGAATGAATGCGTAGCCCTGCTCAGGAACTTCATCAGGCTTGGCGTCCGCCGGCTTCTTGAATTCTGGCAACTGACCGGAAAATCGGCGTTCCCCAAATTCAAGCGAAAGATTGCGCCCTCCGCCCGGTTCCCGGAACAGATCCACGGCATAGATCCCTGCGTCAGCAATCTGGACGGTCGATGAAGGGGCTGCAACGAGATTCATGACCGTTGGGCTTTCGCTGGCTGAAGGTCCCGCAACAGTCCCAGGGTTCAGCAGCAAGCCATCGTCATAGCGAGCCCCCTTGACTGTCACACGGAAATTGCCGCTGTCAGGAAGTTCTCGCAGCGAAATCTTGAAGTTCGCCATCGGTCCATAGGTACTCTGCTGACCAAAGATCTCGGAACTTGGAATCGCCGGACGAAGCAGCAATCCGGCAGGGACAACTTGAAAGGCTTCCCCCTTGGGATACCCCGGGTTCCCACGCATGCAGGCAAAGACCGAATGATAAATGCTGTCATACTTTCGCCAGCCTCGTACCGTATCATTACCCGCGTAACCCTCAATGAACTCGTACTTCGTCCGCATGTGAAACGGTTTGTACGGGAACGGTTTTGCAGGATGTGGCTCGGTCACCTGGAAGTCGGCATTGTTCAACAGGTGGTTGTTTGCCCCCAGGATCAGATTGTCAGGACACGGTGTGGGGTTGATCTTCTGCCCCAGATCCATACGAAACGTCTGAATCGTCGGCGGTGTGGTTTCATCAACAATGCTGAGATCCAGCGACTTTTGAGCGATGTCGAAGTACGACTCCACCTGCAGCGGCGAAAGGACCATCGACTGGCCGTTGTTCGCGAACCCATCTTTAGAGATCGCGTCAGGAGGCAAGACTTCTGTCAGGTCCTCGTCGAGTCCCAGCAGATCCCGCAAAGTATTGCGATACTGCGAAACCGTCAGTCGGCGAATGGAACCATTCCGCTGAGTATTGCGAGCCATGGCAGAATTCATCGCCCGTTGAATCCAGCCTGTCAGCCGCTTCTTCTGGTTGTCATCAAATTGCGGCTCATCCTCTGGGGGCATTGCCCCATCGGAGACTTGCTTGAGGATGTCCTTCCAAAGAAACAGATGTTTGTCTTCGGGAATTCCCGAGAGGAGATCGACTCGAATCCCGGATTTCATCTGGTCGGCATTATGACACCGCAAGCAGTATTGTTTGATCAGCGGCTGCACAAACTCGCGAAATTCATTGTCGATTTCCGTGACAGCGACATCAGCAGGTTTGGTGTCAGCCACTGGCTTTTCTTCGCCGCTGGAAACCCATCGTCCCCCGCAGATCATCAGTGCTGCGGCAACGACTGCCAGAAGCCGCTGTCGCGAGAAAAAGTCTTGACTCATCATCTTCTATTCCAAGAAATCTCAGTTGACCACTTCACCGAAGTGAACTCAACAAAACCAGCATACATGAGTCAATCCATGCACGCGCAGTGTCTCGGCCAAAAACCAGCCCATTGACCGAACCAACAGACGCTTGCCGCCTATTTCTTGATCGCCTTGTAAACCAGTTGATAGTACTCAGCAATCTGGTGGCCTGCGGCGGGTGCGACGTCAGACTGGCGAATGACAATCAGGTCCATACTGGGGACAACAAAAATATTGTTATCCCAGCGTCCCAGTGCCGCATAGGCATCCTTTGGCACACCGCCCCATTTGCCGGTGGTGTTGTTCCACCACAGGTATCCGTAGGACTTATTGAGGTCCTGCGAGGGGGCGATGGAGTCTGCCAGCCATTGTGCCGCGACGATCTGCTTATCGACCCACTTTCCGTTGTTCAGCACCAGCAGTCCGATTCGGCCGAGTGATCGTGCGGTGGTATGGCACCCCGAATATGGCAACGCCAATCCTTCTCGCCTGTCCCATGTCATGTCGTCCGCCTTGATCCCGATTGGACGGAAAACACGGTCGTTCAGGTATTCGTCAATCTGCTTGCCAGTCGCTTTGTGAAAGACAGGGCTGAGCAGATCCAGACCCGTATTGTTGTAATCCCATTTCGCCCCCGGTTCATGATCCATCGCCGTGGTCTTCAGAGCGTAACTGAACAGGTCTTCACGCTGACCAATTCCTGCATCATTGTGCACTCCAGAAGTCATGCTGAGCAGTTGCTTGACCGTCACCATTCGCTTCTTCTCGGGACTGGCTTCCGGCAGGTATTGACCGACTGTGTGATCAAGCCCCAGTTTGCCATCGGCAATGGCGAGTCCCGTCGCCATGCTCGACAGCGATTTGCTGGTGGAATAGGCCGCGAACTTCGATTGACGATCAGCCCCGGCAAAATACCATTCGGCCACAATCCGTCCGTGACGAACGACCATTCCAGACTTGCTGTTGTGAGACTCCAGCCATGCCCTGGCACTTTCCAGCGCATCCGCGTCCATCCCCTGACTGGCGGGTGATGCCGTTTCCCAATCTTCACCGGGCCAGACAGTCTGAGCCGACAGTGGCCGAACAAATACAACAATGACCAGCAAGAGCCAACCCAACGAACGTGTCATGAAGAATACTCCGCGATGCAACTTCCGAATGTCTGAACGAGTGGCCAGTAAACCGCACTGCGATTATTCAACGATTCCCCCAAAGTTGCCATCATCCCGCAGGAACAACATTCGTGAGCAGCGAACGCTGGCGCGATGGCAATCTGCTTGAAAACGTGCTACGGATTGAGTGCGATTACCAAACGCAACCTGACGAATGGTGCTTTTGAAGTTTCAACTCTTCTACGGTCGCCACGCGTACGGAATTCAAGAAGGAGCCAACCGATGACAGCGGTGCAGATCGGTCGATGGATCAGTGGGCTGGTGATTCTGATGGCGGGGATTTGCCATGCTGCAGAACCGCCGTATCAGTCGGTCCCCGAGTTTTTCAAGATTCCAGCAGACTGGACACTCGGTCCCTGCTCTGCGACAGATATGAGTCGCAAAGGGGAAATCTATTTGTTTCACAGGGGAAAACACCCGATTATTTGTTTCGATGCAGCGGGCAATGTCTTGCGATCCTGGGGTGACGATCTGATCAAAACCGCACACGGTCTTCGCGTCGACCGCGACGACAACGTCTGGGTGACCGACATCGGCGATCACCGCGTCTACAAGTTTGATCGAACGGGAAAACTGCTGCTGGCACTCGGAACCGGAAAGCCGGGTGCCGAAAACGATCAGTTTAACAAACCGACCGACATCGCCTTTGGTCCCGATGGCGAATTTTATGTGACTGATGGTTACGGCAACAATCGCGTGATGAAATTCTCGGCAAAGGGAACTTTGATCAAGTCGTGGGGATCGGCCGGAAAGGGACCGGGCGAGTTCAATCTGCCACATGCCATCGTCATCGATTCGCGCGGCCGAGTCCTCGTAGGAGACCGCGAAAACAATCGGATTCAGGCCTTTGATCCCGACGGAAATCATCTGGAGACCTGGACAGGTTTCGCGCCGTATGGCATGGCCTTTCGCCCCGACGGAGTCCTGTTCATCGCAACAGGACGCGAGAATGACATCGTCGCACTCGATTCCGCCGGAAAGATTCAGCAGCGATTTGGCGGGAAAGGAAAGGGGCCGGGCGAATTCGACTTACCGCACATGTTGACATTCGATGCGAATAGCGCGATGTACGTGGCGGAAGTGGGTGGTGTCCGCTTGCAGAAACTTGTGCGAAACCCGGTCAGTGGCAATTGAATGCAGGTCTGGATAACCTCGATTCAGCAGTTCCTTCTACCGCTTACAGGATGTGATGATCACCATGAAACACTTCGCTCGATGGATACCGCTTGCGTTGGCATCCCTTTGGGTCGCTGCACCATTTTCCTTAGTCAATGCTGCCGACGACGCCAAAGTTTCAATTGGGATTCCCGCCACCGACGAGGGGCTTCCGGGTGCCGGACCAATTCGACGATATGACTGGTTCAAGAACCTTTGGACGCAGAAACGAACGGCTTGGGCTGGTCGTGTCGAACAGGATCAGAAGTCGCTCGTCTTCCTGGGTGATTCGATCACTCAGGGTTGGGGCGATGACATGGGGGGAAGCTTTCCCGGCGTCAAAGTCGCCAATCGAGGGATCAGCGGCGATACCACCCGCGGCATGCTGATTCGCCTGAAGGACGATGTCCTGGCACTCAATCCCACTGGTGTCGTCATGCTGATGGGGACCAATGATCTCGAAGAAAATGCCGAACCGGAAGTGGTCGCGGGAAATTTCAAGCTGATCATTGCCGAGTTGAAGAAGCATAACCCCAAGCTTCCAATTATCGTCTGTCAGGTCTTTCCAAGCTCGGCGACCAAGAAACGCCCGGCGGATAAGATCAAGAAGGTGAACGAACTCTACGCCGCAGCGGTCAAGGGGGATGCTCAGGTGACGTTGATCGAAACCTGGAAGCAGTTCGCCGACGACAAGGGTGACGCCAAGTTGGCGGAGTTTCCAGACCTGCTGCACCCGAACAAGGCTGGTTACGCCAAATGGGCTGCCGCTCTGCGACCGATTCTCGCGACACTCGATTATCTCGAAACGGCCGATGACGACTTCAAGCCGGAAGCGGGCTTCGAAAGCATTTTCAACGGAAAAGATCTGACCGGTTG
>CAIWEX010000898.1 GCA_903911795.1 uncultured Schlesneria sp. | reverse complement strand
ATCTCAATCCGACGCTGCAGAGCCCCAAGCCCGTCAGAAGCAGTGTGATCCAGAGACTCGCGCTTGCCAGGGCCACAGGTTTTAACACAGCGATGACACACGCCGAGCCGACCCCTGCCAGTCCCAGGTGAAACAGCAGTTTGGCCTGCATCAGTTCCGTCATCGTGATGGGTGAGAGGGCCAGTGCCGTCAGCGTCCCGCGTTCCCGGTCCTGGCTGGTGAATGAAACCATTAACTGGCAGCAGGCGACAAACTGAATGATCAGCAGTTGAATCGCCGCCGCAAGATCCTCATTCATTAAATCGCCGACGGATCCGGACTGCAGCTTTTCCATCACCAGCGTGGCAGCCGATACCGGACGACTGATCGCGGGAGCTTTCTCCTGCACAACAATTTGACCGAAATGATCCACTGCGATCGGCCAGAACCATCGCAAAAATGGTTCCAGCACTTCCGACTTCGTACCTGGGTGCCGGTAAGCGATACTTAACTTTGCCCCTTCGGAACTTCCTGGGAGTTCCAGCAATTCAATGGCACATGTGAGCGGCGGATAAACCCGTTGTTCACGAAGTTTCGGAACCTGCCCCATCGGCACCAGTCGAATCAATCGGTTTTGTTTCGCCTGCTGAGACAGCATCTTCAAAAAGTCGTTCTTAAACTCCCCTTGCGGGAACGAATCGAATGCGTCCGGATAAACAATCCAGCATCCGATGGGTGGCTTCTTTTCACTGCGGCTGAGGACGAGCAATATCGAAAACGTCACCATCAAGCCGAGCAGCATGAGGGCTGATGGGTTCTTGATCAGCCGCATCGCTTCGCGCTGCATCAGGGTCAATAACATGTTCAGGCGAGGCATGGTGGAACGGCCGTTACGAGTAAGCTTGTCCGGTCAGTTTGAGAAAGACGTCTTCAAACTGAAATTCCTGTGAATGCAATCGGACACACGCTTCCGTCCGAATGATCGTTGCCAGTCGCTCACGTGATTCGTCGTCGTCGAGATCCAGCGATTCACGTTGCATCACACCATCCCGTTCGAACTGAACGAGAACATTCCGTTCGGCATGTCGCGTCATGAAATTGACCGGTGTATCGCACTCGACGAGTTTCCCGCGACACAGAATCGCTACGCGATCACAGATCTGTTCGACCTCTTCCATGTCGTGCGTCGTGAGAAACACGGTTGTTCCGTTCGCTGCCAGTTCACGCAACAGTTTGCGGACGACATCGGTTGAATGGCGATCGAGGTTCGCGGTTGGTTCATCCAGGTACAAGATGCTCGGTCGATGCAGGATTTCACGAGCGATCAGCAGTTTTTTCCGCATCCCGCGCGAGTAAGTCCGGACCGGCAGATCCGCCGCTTCAGAAAGTTCCAGTCGCCCCAGGGCTTTGTCGACGTCGCTCAAGGGGACGCCATAAAGTTTCGCGAACAGAACCAGATTTTCGCGTCCGGTAAATTCTTCCACATGGTTTTCGGCGTCGGGAACGTATCCAAACAGTGGTTTGACTCTGGCAAAGTCTTTAGGCAGTGAAAACCCCGCCACTTCAACTCGGCCGGATGTAGGCTTCTGAGTCCCGATGAGAACTCGAATCGTCGTACTCTTGCCTGCGCCATTTGGTCCGAGGAAGCCAAACAACTCACCGGCGCGGACATTCAGAGACAACGAATCGACCGCTGTAAATGAACCGTATTTCACCGTCAGGCGATCAATGACAATCGACTCGGCACGCTCGGCTGTCCGGGGGACCGGTAACGCAGGACTGGAAATGTTACTTGTTGCCGACAACGGTTTCTCCCGCCGATGGTTTCTGGTGAGGCTCGGGAATCACATCGGGAGCCAAAGGCTTGATTTCGTAAATCTGTGGTTGCAGTTGCGCGACAGTGAATCCCTCCAATTGCCTGCCGAAGTCCTTTCGCTGTCGAAAAGCTACCAGGATGGCCTTTGGCAGGTCTTTCAATTTGTCGTGCGGGTAAGTCTGAAATACTGGATAGAATTCTTCGATCTTGACTGCTACATCACGCTCGACGACGCGGAAGGGCGTCACCGAGACGAAGTCTCGCAGATTTTCGTTGCTGAGTGCCAGGAAATGGATCCGGGGAGCAAGATCCGGGGCGTACCGCGTGATCGGATACATCGCATGCCGAGACTCAAACAGCAGCGGGGCGTTCGGATCGACCTGCCGCAACCTGGCAATCATCTCCTTCTGGCGTTCTTCGGTGCGATGCCAGTGATCGACTTCAGTACCCAGATTTCGCAATCCGGCGATAAAGAACCAGACTGTGAAGGCCATTGCGACCCACTTCGGCGTCGGTCGCAGAAACCCCGCAATCATGATTGCGAATCCAATAGTGCAGACCGTTCCGTAGCGGGAAACTAATGATGGTTGCAGGATGACGGAGAAGAGGATGAGACAAACTGGCATCAGACTCAGGCCAATCGCGGCAGGAACGCCAGACTCGGATCGGACCGAATTTGCTTGTGATGACGGTTCGCTGTCAGGTCGTCGCGCTAACAGCCAAACTACGAATGCGATTGGGAACGCCCAGACTGGGACCAGTTCCTGCAGGAGTAGCACAGACGTTTTCCAACTGATCGCGGGCACCCACGTTGCAACGGACAATGCTGAACGCTGGCCACTGTAGAATGTGGCGAT
>CAIWEX010000897.1 GCA_903911795.1 uncultured Schlesneria sp. | reverse complement strand
CGTCGAGTTTCCCGTCGTGATTGAAATCCGACACGGCGAACTTGGTTCCCGTTCCGCCAGCCGCCGAATTGACTGCGGTCTGGAACGTGCCGTCCGCATTCTGAAGCATCACGCTGACGGATCCCCCAACGACGGATGTCGGGGTACAATTCAGACCAATCACGTCATTCAATCCGTCACCGTTGACGTCTACAATTTGGACATCGCTCAGGGTCGCTCCAGGATCAACATTGGTTGGCAGTGACATCGTCAGCATCTGCCGTGGCTCAAGCATCTCGATGCAGGCCGGTGCGTGTGATCGGGGCTGCGATGAGCGCCGTTTGGCCTGGCTGATCCGTCGTGAACGCAGGGCAGTCTTGTTGTACAGATTGCGAAGCCAGTGAATGACCATGTCTCGGTGTCCAGAAATGAGGTTTGGGCCGCAGCCCGATGAGGGGAGAAAAGTTTTCGAGTCGTAACATTCACTGGCGTAGAGGCTTACGATTCTCTTTCGCCCGCCAGGTTTGAAATCCCGATCAACCCCGAGCAGTGAACTTCCCGCTTCAATCTCTCCATCCAGAACCGTCAGGAGACAGGACACGAAATTTTGAAGAAATTGCATTTTTTCGTCAGACGGCCGTTTTTTGAGCGAGGTCCGCCAAAGGTAGCCGTTCACGCTCCTGAGGGTAGATACGTTGGGGAGGAACGCATGCATACCGTTCGTCAAATCAATTTCAGAAGGGCAGAATGATGGGGCAGAACGATAGAAGATATCTGAATCATGATTCTTCATCGTTCTGCCCCCCATCGTTCTGCCAAATTCTGACTTTCATGAAATTGAAGAGGATACCTTCGATCGGTCGTTTCGCCCGAATCGTGCGACGTAGACCGAACAACGTTGGGGAAACCAATACCAAAATGATGTTCCTCAGGAGCCTTCACGCTCAGCGTGAAGAAAGCCGTTTGTGAGTCAGCGATCAAATACGCATCGCGATCTACCAATGAGATCGTGACTCATTCAATCTGGGGAGAACACTGGTGCGGTATGAAATTGACCGCAACTTCACGTTCTGAGAGAACTTTGAGACGTGGAAGTTCCCCGAAGCTGAATGCCCCAGAACGACGGGTGGCTCCGGCTGTCGATCCAATGAGGAGGCATCAGGCGAGGAGCCAGAAAAACGAAATCGTTGAACCAGAGCGATCATTCACCTTTGGGATCCGTAAATGTCCAGTTCTTTCCGTCGCTGAAGCATTCGCGCCAATGCATCCCCTGAATCACAATAATGACACTCCCTTTCGGCGGCATGAGATTGGGATTATTGCGTTTCTTCAGGTCGCGCAATTTCGCTTGATTTATCAGAACGATCTGTGCCTGATCGTATGGGTATGTCGCAGGTTCCAGCGTATCTGCTGGCCGTGATTTGCTGTCACCCAATCCGCCAGCGGATGGAATGCGAATTTTCCGACCGCTGTCCGGCCCAGCAAGGGTGACGGGCAGAGCAGGGACATATTTCGCATCGCGCCATTCGCGGTGTTCAGAATCCCGATAGAATGTAGGGAGGAACTGATCTTCATGTGGCACACCCAACGCCGTACATTCCTCCGGCCAGTTCTCGTTGTACCTCATAAAAGGTCGAAACTTGGTGATGTCGAAAGTCTTGGGGTAAACAAACACAGAAAGCGGATTCTCCTCGATCATCTCCTCGTCCGATTCGCCGTCTCGTGGTCGGACTACCACCAGCGTTTCAGGATCATATCGGCGAAGTTCATTCGAGGCTTTTTCCCAGACTTTCCAAACGTCGGCTGTGAGTCCGGTCAGTCTGAGTCTGGATGTTCCAACCGTCCACTTGTACATCCCCGCGTACCCATCTGGATGCTGGTAATGTAAAAGGAGACTTTCGTCTTTCGGTCGATCTGGATTCACTCTTGTGTTGATCCGACCAGAAAAGAACGCGTCACCCGGCAGGAAAAATGGTGGACTGGCATGCAACTGCAATGACATGCTCAGGCACAATGCACCAGCTACGATTACAAAATGATGATGCAAAGTTGTCATGCTCCTCTTGGAACGACTGATAACTCAAGACTGATGTTGGATTGAGCTTTGCCAAGCTGATGGAATCGGTTTTTCATAACGGCGCCCACTCAAAGTATGGCACGCAATTTAATTTTGTGAAGGGGGCGAAAGAAGCGATAAACTTGACCCGCAGTCCCTGGCGGCTCAAAGTGATTGCGTCATGGGATGCCCGTCTTATGAGTTCAGACTTCAAAATAGGAGAGGTAAGCATGAGCTGGGACGTAATGGTCTTCAACTACAACGGTTTGCCCCCGAACGACTTCGCCGACCTCCCTGAAGATCACAAACCCGATCCGCTTGGTCCGGCGAGCAGCGTTCGTGAAGCAATATCGAAGCACTTACCGGGTGTCGATTGGTCCGATTCCGCGTGGGGCATCTACGGCGGTAACGGATTCTCGATTGAATTCAATGCCGGCGAAAAAGATCCCATTGATTCCATCATGCTGCACGTGCGTGGCGGAGGCGATGCTATCACGCCGATGCTGCAATTCGCCACTCCAATGAAGTGGTCGCTTTTCGATTGTTCTACAGGCGAATTCTTAGATCCCGCGGCTCCGTCGCAAGAAGGATGGGAAGGTTTCCAGGCTTTTCGCGACAAGGTATTTGAGCAATACCGCGAGGAAGAAGGGGCGTAACAAGTCCATGTCTGAATCGCACCAGGACAAACTTCGTGAAATACTGGAACGCATGCCAGTGTCCGACGCCCCAGCACCTTGGTCGGTGATTGGTGGTTCTGCAGTTGGTGGGCTGACTGCAGTCGGATTCGTTCCTGGCGCGGACACACGGACAAATGACAGTCATGGCTCTACCAAAGTAGCCTTCACGCTCCTGCGTGAAGTTAGCCGAGTGCGAGTTGACGACTGCGCTATGTCATCGTCGCGACGACAGAATCGCCGAAGCATACGGTCTTTCGAGAAGTCCTCGAACCCAAGAAGCTGGAGCATCGGAAGCGTCCCCGAAACGAGGTGCGGCACATCGTCCTCGCTGCTCCAATTGTCTTCGCGCAAAAGATTCTCACAGAGCCGCAGAAGCACGGAGATTCCACACATTGCAGTGGTCGCCGCAGCAACTGCCTATTTCTTTCGTTCGTACTGAAACGTCAGTGTCCCTTCTGCAATCGCAACATCCTTAATCGCTGCCAGCAGGGCTGCTCGGTTGGCTCGGTCCGGGGACAATTTCAATTCAGACGACAACGCGTAGACCGTGACATGATACTTCTTCACGCCAGGTCCCTTGGAGCACATCGGGTCGTATTCGCGACGGTTCTTGTCGTTAAGGCCGAGTTGTCCGACGTCCTTGACGTTCTTGGGAATCTTGCCGGAACTGGCTGGAATGTTGTACAGCAGCCAATACGACTTGATGTCGTTCCCAGGAGCAACGTGCCAGAGGTTTAGTGCGTAGAATTTGGTCTCCTTCGGAGCGCCGGCCCATTCGATCGGTGGCGAAGACCTGTCGCCATCACAGGTAAATTCCGCAGGCAGGTTGCCATCCGCTTTGATGCCGGAACTGGTAACGACCAGTTTCGGTAGTTTGCTGTCGGGAATTGCGGCAGATTCGCCTGTCGATGGTGGCTCATTGCGTGGAGGACGTTGTGGGCGATTCTCACCCGGACGCGGAGGCCGGCCTTGACCAGGTCGCCCTTCACCGGGACGTGGAGGAGGTGGCGGCGGTCGTCGATCATCGCCACCCCCACCACCTGGACCTCGGCGGCGAGGCGTGTACGTTTCCGAGTTTGACTTACCATCCGTATCGGTGAAAGTAAACCTGGCTGATCCATCGTCGTTCAGAACATAGGCAACAGTCCCCTTCTTACCGCGAACGTCGTAGGTCAGCAAGTAGCTGCCCGGCTTGGTCTGCTTGAAATCCGTAATTTTAGCCCCCTGCAGCGGCCGCAAATCGGGACGGACTGGTTCTGCTCGCGGTTGTGGATCGACCTGGCCACCTCGTTCGACCACTTCACCATAGAACCCACCGTTCAGGTACGGATAGGTCTTGGTCGCGTGATAGTGGTAGTTCCCTTTTGCATCCTTATGGCCATTCAATGCGTCGAGGTTCTTGACCTTCGATCCGTCTGGTTCTTCGTAACCGTAAATTGGATAGCCATCCAGCGCATAAGCAATCGGAAGTCCCTTGCCGACGGTCTTTTCCAGATGGACTGGGGCGATGTGATAGTGATAGTCGTCGGCCCGACCACAGTGCCCGCCAAATTCATCGAGTTCACCAAACTGGTAAGCGTCGTCACCACGATTGTTCAGCGGGTTAAAGATCGGGATGCCGTTTGCGGCGACCGCGATGGCGCCGCGTAGAAAGCGATCCTTCGTTGACGCCGGAGTCTTGGCCGGGACGGGATGCAGCGGGATCTGCCAGGCGTTGTCCCCCGTATACTTTTGAGGGAGCGGGACCTGCTGCTGCCAGGAAGTGATCCCCACCATCATCTGATGATCGGGAATTCCGTTCGATTCGACATAGAAGTACCGATCGTCCCAACGCGTCTTGATCGCCTTCAACTTGACGAAGGCTTCAAATGCCTTGGCCATTTCAGGAGCATTGCCCTGTCCCACCTCAGTCCCTTTCTTGATCGGATCGCGCTGAGCCAGCAGGAATTCCTGGAATCGTAATGGATCCGGGATTTGCCCTTCGACCGCCGGTGTTGCTTTCGCGTCGGAATACAGCAGATTTCGCATTTCTGCAATGACACGAATTTCGGCCATCCGCCGCTCGATCCATTGCTGGTCTTCTGGTTGAAGCAGTTCGATCGGAAGAGTGACGAGGGATTCATCGGCACGCCGGACCTGCACTTGGCCATCCCGTGCCATCACAAACGTACCACGTTCACGAAACGCTCCCGAGGCCGCGATCCAGGTTCGCTCCTGCGACTTTGCATCCGTGGTGCGATGCGAATGTCCAGGATGGGCTTGAACTGGCAGGGGGCCAAGCACTGCCGCTGCGAAGAGGGAACAGAGCGACAGTCGATACAAGGATTTCATGATTCGAATTCCGGTAGAGATCATGGATACGCATGAGTATTGCGCGGGGTGACAGGCGTTGTGTGACACTGTCAACCGGTTCTGTATTACTTCGATCACCTATCGCTTTGGCTTCTTGGGAGGAGCATCGGGAACAACATTGTTCAGGTTTGTGTAATCGATTCGTTCCTTGCCATCGGGTGGACTCTTGATCATGTGTCGGAAGATCACCGTGTTGTCCAGTTCGATATCGTCAGACCAGATGAATTTGGCTCCTTTGAAGTCGGTTTCAAAGTACGGTTGCTTGGGGCCGACCTGCTCTTCTGTGTACTCCTTCGCATTTTCCCACTTGCTATCGTCGAAGTCGACCGCGAACCAGTTGTCGGGAATCGGCGTATTTTCGACACGTGGATTCTTCGTGTCGCGATCAATGGGGCCTCGCGAGAACTGTTTGGCCTTCCAACTGGCGTTGGTTACGGTTCCATCGCCAAACTTCAGAATGAAACCGCCGTCTCCAATATTCGTGTTGGCATATTCCATTCCCGTCTTGGGGTCGGCGTTATCCTTTGCCATCACGGCGATTGTCATGGGATAGGCAGGCAGGATATCGACCGAGATCACGTTGTGAGGGATAAACTTGATCGAATCGACCGCGACCAGTTCTCCGTTCACGTACAACATGAACCAGTTGTCGGCATAGACGTTCGCTTTGATGGTGTCAGACATCTGCGGCTTTTTCAGCTTGCCGGGATTCGGTCCCGCCGGACGATCGTTCTGGCGCTGAGCCAAGGCGATGACCGAAAATGCGAGACAGACGAGTGAACCAAAAACCAGTGTCATTCGTTTCATTGACGAGCTTTCGATTATGACCGAGTACCGATTCATGTTGCCGGACGATTCTTCCGGAGCATGGTTGATTTCCATTATTGTTGACCAGGGCGTGCAGGTCCGTTTCGCGGTCCACCCGGCCGACCTCCCGGACCACCTGAGCCTCCTGGACCACCTGAGCCTCCTGGACCAGAGCGAGGTCGAACGCTGACTTGTGAAAATTCCTGCTTGATTCCGGCCAGTTCCGCTTGAAGGCGACGCTTCTG
>CAIWEX010000896.1 GCA_903911795.1 uncultured Schlesneria sp. | reverse complement strand
GCTGCGACGTGTTACCGCCAATTCGCTTTGCCCATTGATTCAGTAAATTGACGACCGTTGGCAACTGTTTGCGGAGTTCGCCATCGGCTGACCAGCGCATTTGACTGTTTGCGACTTGTGCTGTGTCCCGGAATTCCCGCACAAAATCCGCGAACAAACCCTTTCGGAGACAGATTGCCTCGACCTGTTGGCGTGACTTGCCTGCAAACGAATCCTCAGGAAATTGGTCCCAAGACGATCGAACCACTTCGATTGCAGGTTGAGACTGGAAAAGTTGTTCCAGAAAGTGCTGTGTCTTTCGGCTGTTTGTTGCAGCGCACGCGGATCGTGCCCCGTCAAAGTGAACGGAATTTGGCAACGGTTGCGCAAAAAGAATTTGTTCCAGCGAGGCGACGATCTCGGGGTAGACAATCAATTCTTCCAGTTCGATTGCGGCCGATTCACGCGTTTTTTGGGAAAGTTGTTCGTCACACAGAAACAGCACCAAGTCGAGCGCCTCGGTCTCATCCACCGCATCTTCGAGATGCGAGCGCAACCCATCGATGGAATCGACTTCCTCCAGAAAGTCCAAATCATTCGCACCACCAAACAGCTTCCGAAAATCTTCGGGATGCCGAAGAACCAATTCGTCCGTGTTGTCGTAATGGATCGAATGCAGATCATCGCCCCGAATGAGCAACGCAACGCAGGCTCGACCTGAAACAACTGCTTTCATCACACAAACTCACAGGTGACGGCGGATTTCAGATCACCTCCGCAATGCGGACAGTATTCCGAATCGAGTGGGATCAAATTCCGGCAGCGTTTGCATGGGGGAAGTACCATTCCCATGAGCTCTCATTCTCCACATCCAGTGTTCAACGTCATCGCGACGATCGTAATGGAATTGGCGCGGAATCGACACCGAAATACGATACATCGAAAAACGGATTTACCCACAAGGTTCGCTGCTGGCTGAGGAAGACTTGGAGTCGACATCATACACTTCTGCCGGATCAGTTTCCAGAACTCCGTTCGTGTTTGCCGGATTCGCCAGTTTCAGGTGCCAAGTTTCGGCCGGAGCGGACAGGTCAATCGCGATGCTGGCCGCTGAAAGATCCTTCCGAGCAAAATGAAGTCGACCGAATTGATTCACCTGAAGACTCCTAGGGGACACATGAGTAATTTCGGTTCAGCAGGTCGATCCCGAATGCCCCGGCCAATCGCTGTAACTGATTTTAAATCATGACTTTGCGATTATCGTAATTCTTGCCACTCACGGGATCGTTACCCAGCAAATAACAGCGACGAACCACACGATTCATCACATGGGCAACCGCAACCTCATCAGGCGCAAACACTTCCGCTCGTGCCATCCTCGCCACCATTCCGCTCCAAATCAAAATCGATCAAAACCTGTGATCCTGCCAATTTAAGCAAAATCGCAACGCAATCTCAAGCCAGCTCACGAAGGCCGTTCGTGAACTCGGCGAGCGGTTCGAGCACCGCCTTTTCCTGACAGCCACGCCACACAATGG
>CAIWEX010000895.1 GCA_903911795.1 uncultured Schlesneria sp. | reverse complement strand
CTTTTTCACCGGCGGGCTGAATACCCCTCATGCGGGAAGCGTCGCGGCCTACCTGATGGGCCGAAAGACCGATCTGCCGCCGTTTGTGGTTCTGCCGGAACTGATGGGGTCCGGTGGCGGGAACTTGCCCAACGGTCAGGCGGGCGGTTTCCTTGGAAAGGCGTTTGATCCGTTTGCTCTCAATGCTGACCCGTCCAAGCCCGATTTTGTCGTGCCGGACCTGCTTCCTCCCAAGCAGATTGGCGAAGCGAGACTCGATCGCCGTCGCAAGTTGCGAGACATTGTGGAACAAACCGCGTCCGGGTTTGAACAGAGTGAGAATGCACAACTGCTCGACAGCAGTTTCCAGAGTGCCTTCCGGATCATCACCAGTCCGCAGGCTCGTGAAGCGTTTGACCTGACCCGGGAACCGCAAGCCGTGCGCGAGCGGTATGGGATGAACCGGTTTGGCCAATGCTGCCTGCTGGCTCGACGCCTGGTCGAAGCGGGCGTTCGTTTTGTCACCGTGAATACCTTCCTGACAGTCTTCAACGAAGTGACCTGGGACATTCACGGAACGGCCCCGTTTACGTCGATCGAAGGGATGAAGAACATCGTGGCCCCGATGTACGACCAGGCTTACAGCGCTTTGATCGAAGATCTGGTGCAGCGCGGTCTGCTTGGCAATACCCTTGTGTGTAATCTCTCCGAGTTCGGCCGGACACCGCGTGTCAATCCAGCCGGGGGACGCGATCACTGGCCTCAATGCTGGACGGTCTATTTCGCGGGTGGGGGCGTCAAGGGAGGGCGAGTCATCGGACGGAGTGACGCGGTTGGTGGCTATCCCGCCGAACGGCCTGTCACACCACCGGAAGTGGTTGCGACGATTTATCACAGTCTTGGCTTCAACGTGGAAGATCATCTGCCCGGCCCGGCGGGGCGACCATTCCCGCTGACGGATTCAGGAATGAAGCCGATCCTGGAATTGTTCAGCTAACCCTTCCGTCAGGTCATCGTGTTGCGTTTGTTTCAATGAACGTGCCGGGATAAGAAATTGTCGACGACAGATGCCCGCAAATCGGCATCTCTCTGGAAATCCTCATGAAATCACTGCGATGTCTGGCGTCCGTCTGTCTACTACTGTCTCCTTGTTTTGCACCGGCTGCAGAACTGATGGTATTGCCCCAAGCCATCAAGCTGACGGGGTCGGAAGCCCGGCAGGGGCTGCTGGTCGAGTCGACCGAAGGCCCGTTGGTGACTGGCCCGGTTCAAGACGTGACATATGCATCGAGCAATGAGAAGGTCGCCCGGGTTGTCGACGGACAGGTCGTTCCTGTCGGAAACGGGGATGCCGTCATCATGGTGATGTCGAAGGGACAGACCGCTACGACTCGTGTCATTGTAGAGCAGTTCGAGGTTCCTCACCGCTGGACATTCCGAAACCATGTCCAATCGGTGTTATCCAAAACCGGCTGCAATTCGGGGGCGTGCCACGGAGCCTCGGCCGGCAAGAACGGCTTTAAGCTGTCGCTGCGCGGCTATGATCCAGAAGCGGACTTCTTCGCGATCACACGGCAATCACGTGGTCGCCGCGTCGTCGCTGATGATCCGGGGCGGAGCCTGATCCTGACGAAGCCTACTGGCGCGATCCCTCACAAAGGGGGCGTTCGATTTGCGGAAGATTCTCTGGAATACAAAGTCATCGCCGAATGGATCGCACAGGGACAGGCAGAACCGACCGCTGACGATTCACGCATCACTCGGCTGGAGATTCTGCCGGAAGCATCGCGGCTGCTCGCCGGGATCGAACAGCAGATGATCGTGCGAGCCCACTTTGCGAATGGTCGGATGGAAGACGTGACTCGCTGGGCCAAGTTCACTTCAACCAATCACACCGTCTGTACCGTCGATGATCGAGGGATGGTGAAGGTGAATGGCAGCGGTGAAGGGGCGGTGGTCGCGTGGTATCTGGCACAAAATACAACAGCGACAATTACCGTTCCGTATGTTCAGCAAGTCGCTCCGGAAGTCTTTGCGAATGCGAAGCGAGCCAATTTCATCGACGATCTGGTTCTCGAAAAGTTGGCCGCACTGAATATTCCACCCTCGCCACGATCGAGTGACAGTGAATTCCTGCGTCGGGTTTATCTCGACACGACTGGACTGCTGCCAACGGCCGATGAAGCCAAGGCCTTTCTTGAAGACGCGGATGCTGACAAGCGGCAGAAACTGATCGAGCAACTGCTGTCTCGCCCCGAGTTTGTCGACTACTGGGCCTATCAGTGGTCGGATCTGCTGCTACTGACAGGCAGCCGCCTGCGTCCCCAGGCCATCAAATCCTATTACCAATGGATTCGTGAACGAGTTGCCAACAACGTTCCGTGGGATGAGTTCGCTCGCGGCGTGATGCTGGCCAAGGGAAGTACGTTTGAAAACGGTGCGGCAAATTTTTATGCGCTGCATCAAGATCCGCAGGATATGGTTGAAACGACATCCATGGCATTTCTGGGGATGTCGATTCAATGCGCCCATTGCCACGATCATCCGAACGAGAAGTGGACCAACGACGATTACTATGGAATGGTCAGTCTGTTCGCGCGAGTGCGCGGCAAGGGGTGGGGTGGCGACTTCCGGAACGGCGACGGCAACCGGATTATCTTTGTCGACGATCAAGGTGAAGTCCTGCAACCGCGAACGGGACGACCTCGCCCTCCCAAGCCATTGGATGGTGAGGCCATATCGTTTGATTCGGCTGCAGACCGGCGCGAACACCTTGCCCGCTGGCTGACGGCCCCGGAAAATCCTTACTTCGCCAAAGCGATCGTCAATCGAGTCTGGGCCAATTTCCTCGGCAAGGGACTGGTCGAAGGGGTCGACGATATCCGGCTGACGAACCCCGCCAGCAATGACAAGCTGTTCCAGCGACTGGCACAGGAACTGGTTCGCAACAAGTACGACTTGAAATGGTTGATGCGGACAATCCTGCAATCGGAAACGTATCAGCGATCCCATGAAATCCTGAAAGAGAACGCCGCCGATCAGCGATTCTACGCGCACTCATACCCACGCCGGATGAAGGCCGAAGTGTTGCTCGACGCGATTTCTCAGGTGACAGCCGTACCCACGACGTTCAAGGATCAGCCTGCGGGAACACGGGCGATCCAACTGCCGGATGCGAGTGTCGGGTCCTATTTCCTTGATACCTTCGGGCGACCGGAGCGATTGCTGACTTGTACCTGCGAACGATCAGACGAACCGAGTATGACTCAGGTGCTACACCTCACCAACGGTAAGACGATCCAGGAAAAAATCGAAGCCAAAGAGGGGCGAGTGACCCGACTGACCGAAAAAACCAACGCCAATGAAATCATTGACTCTGTCTATCTGTCGGCACTGTCACGTCATCCAACAGAAGGCGAACAGCAGCGATTGTCCGCGATTCTGAACGCGACGCCCGATGCAGAACGACGCCAGGTCATCGAAGACCTCCTCTGGAGCGTCCTGACTTCGAAAGAGTTTCTGTTCCAGCACTGAAGTCAAATCGCCTACGTTTTCAGGTCATATCTTGCAGTTGCTTGGGTGGCCGGGTCTGGACTGAGGCTTTGCGAAGGAAGACCCGGGGGTTAACGAAGCACGTTCAAACCATTGTCCCATCGAAGACGTTCCAAGGCACCAGAACGAAATTCGAATCGCTGAAGCTGATCACTGGCTACTGACCAACATCGTCTGGAACATCTCATGCCAATCAAGGTGACATGCCAGCAATGCCAGAAGACACTGAAGGCTCCAGAAAAGCTTGCGGGAAAACGAGTCCGCTGTCCGGCGTGCCAGGAAGTGGTGCAAGTCCCTGCGATGGCACCCCTGGAACTGGATGACGATTTCTTTGGTGATCCTGAACCGCAGTCCGCTCGTAAAGCTCGCCCTGAGGCCGAACACGAATTCGACTGGTCTGAACCATCGGACAACAGTGGCGAATCCAAATCCGAAGACGCGTTTGATAACGTCGACAACCTGCCGACTCTTCCCGTCGCTCCTCGCAAGAAGCCCAAAAAGCGGTCCGACCCGGATCTGGCTTTTGTATCCAGCGCAGGAGTTGAAGAGTCGTCCAGATCATCCTCAGGCCGCAAAAAGACGTCGCGAGCTTTACCGCTAGCCGAATCGCGAGGTCTGGGGTATTGGCATTGGATACTGCTCGTAGGAATGCTTCCGCTGGCAATTTCGATCTTCATTCCGATGCCCCCATTCATCGAACGGATGCAACCGCTTTTCGAAAACGATCCGAATATCGTCGACAAGTTGAACGCTTTGGAATCTCGCGAGCAATTCGATGAATTCGTCGCGTCGCTCCCCGACGGACGAATTCCGGGAGCCCATCTGGCTCGCAAGACATTCGTACACTGGGTGTATGCGTTGCTTTCCGCAGGTGCGTTTCTGGGGTTGATACTGGTGATGTTTCCAGGGTCGAACGTGGCGCCGGGAAATTTGCTGCTGTATGGCGTGATCACGGGAACGGTCGGGATTGTGTTATTGCTCGGATTCCAATTCGTCGCAGAATTCACTCAGGGAATTCATCTGCGACGCGTGCGGGGAATCGTTGGACTGTTGTTTTATGTGGT
>CAIWEX010000894.1 GCA_903911795.1 uncultured Schlesneria sp. | reverse complement strand
GTCTGCTTCATTCCGATGGGCGTCTTCACGAGATAGGTGCGGCTGCCACTCCTATCAGGATTGCTGAGCGCCATCATGAAGACCGAATGAATGGGCTTGAGTCTCCCTTGATCAGCGAGGGTGAAGGAGACGTTCAGCTTGTCGCCATTGGCAGCTTCCGCTCCCACGTCGTACTTCAACCCGTACTCATCTTTCGCCGGACCAAGCTCGTACCAGTGCGCCCAGCAGTGACTCGTCAACACGACAACTGCGGTAATGGCGAGCACACCCGTCGCGAGGGGCAAAAATCGAAATCGCATGTCAGGTACACCTCATGAAATCGCGGTCACCGATTCGCGCGCGTCGGAAGCTCCGCTGTGTCAATCGCGCAGGATTGAAGCAGTCCACGTCGATTCGGGCAATATCAATCTGAGTACTGACATATCGACCCAGACCAACAATTCCGCCACCTGGAAACCAAGGGGGTGACGGGAAGTGGATCTTTTTCTCGCGGCGGTTGAACCGCCGTCGGAGCCGAAAAAATCGTCAATGAGAACACCCACAGCCGCCTCCGCCGGTGCCGCAGCCTCCTCCGGAGGGTTCGGGTTGGACTAGGCCGGTTGATGAGACTGGCTGGACTTCGATGATGCCTAGTCCGGCTGCTGCCGCTTGCAGTGCCAGCTTTGTGCTGTCGGGGCCTCGTTCGCATAGGACGTACAGAATCTGCTTCTGGCGATCCAGGGTCCATTCCAGATCGATCAGTTCCAGATTCAATTCCCATTGCGAAATCCGGGTACACCAGACATCGAAAGCATCATCGCATTCCTGCGACAATTGATGTGCAGCATTCCGGTCTTCGGTTGTGGCGACGCGGACAATGCGAAAGTCCGTTTCCTGATCCGCTGCGGCAGATGATGGCTTCAGTCGTTCCAGGACGGATCCCATCTGCAGTCCGCGGTGTGTTTCCACGATCACGGATTCACCTCGCTGAGGGGCAATGCCATCTGAATCGACAAATCGAGCGACTTCCGGAACCGCTCCATAGCGCACGAGGAAGATGACGGGAATCACGTTGGTTTGTGGAGCCGGTTCCTGCAGGACGGTATCAATCATCGTAGGGCTATCTGATTGGAGGATTCTGATTCAATGAGCCGACGTCGGATTGGGGACGCTGGAAATTGTACTGCTTTGGCGACTCCCAACGTAAGGAATCCTGCACAATTGGGAAGCTGAACCTTCTTGTGCGATTTTTTACCACGAAGCGGCACGAAGAGCACGAAGTAATCAGAGTAAGAGATGCAGGATTCCGTACTTGAGCATGGTGTTGTCGAAATTGATAATGAAGCAGGTCTTGATGTCAGCCATTTTGATGGGTGCGGCAGTTGGACCTTCGTCGAATTCCACCTTCGTGCTCTTCGTGTGCTTCGTGGTGTCCCATTCCACCCGGGATGTGAAACTGACCGGAGTTCGTCCGCAGATCGCCTCTTCGACCAGAATATCGCATCAGCGAATCATCATCAGCGAGTGCGGCATTGCACTTCCTTGCCACGTGGAATGCGATGTTTGACGGAACCCCTTTGGGGTTCAAGATAATTCTATTGACGGGACCCAGGGTAGCTCACTGCGTGAGCAACCCTGGGCTATAGGACGTAACTCCTTCGGAGTACTTTGGAGTACGAAGTCAACGTCAATCGCTCGGCTAACTCGATTCGCTGGTCTTGCGATGTTTATGCTTCTTGAGTTTATGGTTACTGAACCGGGGCGGCTTCGTTCTGGCGAGGGCCGCGAGGACCGCGCGGCCCACCTCGTTGTCCGCGGGGGCGATTGAAGACTCCAGAATCGATTCCCTTGCCGATCCCGCGCCCCATTAACGCGATATACCCCTCTTCGAATTCGGCTCGCAGGCGTACGCCACTGTCGGTTGGGCGGACGATCACCTGCATCGAATCGTGGTCGGTCTTGAATGCCGCCCGGGCCTGCTCATTGAATAGCGCTGCACCGGGATTTTCATCGCTGGCGACACTTAACCAGTTGTTTGCATGAGTCACAAACAGGAACGGAACACGGTTCCGATTCTGCTGAGGGTCCTGGGGCAGTGCCACCTGAGCGACCGATTCACGCAAGGCGTCCAAGGCCGAATCCCCGCCGAACGCAAACCAGAGAGCCTGGGGTGAAGCGTAGAAATAGAGATGAGCCTGTTCGCCAAACATCCGCTGCCCCGGCTTGTCGGGTGGATTTACGGGAAATCGGTGGACGGGGAACGAATCGATTTCGCCAGCTTCGATTTCGAGCTTGGCAATGTTTTCGTCACCTTTCGAATTGTCTTTGATGTATTGCAGCAGATCTGTGATGTTCTTGGGCAGACTGCGTGTTGCCGTCAGTTTTGATCCGGCTATCAGTGCGAACTTGCCCGGTTCAGTTCCCACCAGTTGAGCGATCAGATCGACGTGACCAGCATCCGATGATGCCATGAAGGCCTTGAAGATCGGATCGATGACTTTGCCGACTCCCTCAAGTCCGTTCTTTTCTGTCGTAGCGCTGATGTCCTTCTTGGCCGCTTCAAAGAAGCTGGTCAGCAACGGACGTTGCTTGTCACTGAGCAGCCATGAGGCGGACAACGTAAAGGTCGATGGATTCGTCAGCAGATTACCGAAGTAGGTTCGCTTTCCTGCCATGTCCTGAAAGAACTTTGCCAGTTTGCTGTCGGAAGTCCCTGCGATTTCGAAATCGATGTTTCCCTTGCGAGTTTCGGGGTCCATGCGACCTCCGATGGTGAATTCTTCCCCTTGAGTCACAACGCGATCGATCAGTTCCAGCCAACTGTCGCCATTCGCACGACGCAGCCGATATGCCGACTCGGGCTCGCCATCTCGCTGCTGCAATTCGGCTTGCGACGACGTTTTGAGGAATTCCAGGAACAACGACTTCATCGTGGGGGGGATATTCTTGATCTGCAGCGAAATCGCGACGTCGTACTGAGTCGACAGGCGACTGTTCAACTTGACGGGATCGGGGAAATTCTTGTCCATGGTGGTTTCGTCCCCATCAGGGCCGACCAGGAACAAATATCCACCGATATGGCGCGTGCGGATCTGGAAGCTTTCCGTATAACGGATATTGTTGTAGCCCCGTTTTCCGTCGACCGAAGTGATCTTCCCGGTGTCGTACGCCAGCGTCTGCAGGGCGTCGTCAATGTTTGTGATCGGTATGTAAGTAATTCCGATCGGTGCCCCGATGAAGGTCGGGGGGAGATACAGCATCATTCCGAACGGACGTGTCCGGTCGATCCCCTTCATATCCTTGAGGGTTGTGGTGGTCCATTTGTCGACAATCTCGACCATTTCAGGCCGCTCTGCCAGTTCGAACATGATCTTCGAGTTATCACGCAACCGCTGAACGCTGGCCGAGTTAATGACAACCAGCGGATAATCGGTCGAGGTCGATGTGTCTTCGCTCGCCCCCAGTACCGAAACGGACTGGCTGGTGAGCAGACAAACGACCGTCAGGGCTGTCAGACCGATTCTGACAGTCAATCGAGAGAAACTTCGCATAGCAATTTTCCGTGAATTCAGCGTACAAGCACCAAGTGAGTCAGGATCTGTTACCACACTCCACCCCTTCGGGTTTCAACCATCTGGGTCATCCCGCAGGTTGATATACTGTAACGAAATGGTGAGTGAAGATAACATGAACGAGGTATTCCGAGTATTCCTCCCGCTCAGAGGCAATATTCCAGTGGGTTCCTGACAGGAACGAATTTCACGAGGAGTCAGTCACGATGCGAATCTGGCCGGGCCGGTCTTCGCCCTTGGGAGCCACCTGGGACGGTAAAGGGGTCAACTTCGCGGTCTTTTCGGAGCATGCAACTCAGGTCGATCTTTGTTTGTTTGATTCAGCCAGTGCGGTCCATGAATCACATCGGATTCCGCTGCCGGAAAAGACTGATCAAGTCTGGCATGGATACATGCCGGACATCCGCCCCGGGCAGTTGTACGGCTATCGGGCTCACGGCCCCTACCATCCTCACCGCGGCCATCGCTTCAATGTGAACAAGGTCTTGCTCGACCCGTACGCCAAGGCAATCGGTCGGGATTTGATCTGGAATGACGCCGCTTTCGGTTACAAGATCAACGACCCTGCGGCCGATGTCAGTTTTGATGAGATAGACAACGCCGCAACAGCACCGCTGGGGGCCGTCGTCAGTTCAGCCTTCCGATGGATGGGTGACGAACCGCCACGGATTCCGTGGCATAAGACCGTCCTCTACGAAGTGCATGTCAAAGGTTTCTCGTATAAGAGCCCGTGGGTTGCCAAAGAGTCGAAAGGGACCTATGAGGGTCTTGCCAGCGAAGGTTCGTTGCGACATCTGCGGTCGTTGGGCGTGACGTCGATCGAACTGCTGCCGGTTCATCACCATATCGACGAGCGGTTCCTGGTCGACCGAGATCGCACGAATTACTGGGGCTACAACACCCTGGGGTTCTTTGCCCCGGATCTGCGGTTTGCGACAGACAAAGCCCCGCAGGCAGCGGTCAATGAATTCAAGCGGATGGTGCGAACGCTGCATCGCAATGGGTTCGAAGTCATCCTGGATGTCGTTTACAACCATACCTGTGAAGGAAACCACCTCGGTCCCACCTTGTCGATGAAGGGACTCGACAATGCCTCATATTACCGGCTGGTCCACAATGATCATCGGCATTACATGGATTTCACAGGTTGCGGCAATACACTCAACATGCAGAATCCACGTGTCCTGCAACTGGTGATGGACAGTCTGCGCTACTGGGTTCAGGAAATGCATGTGGATGGTTTCCGGTTCGACCTGGCTGCCGCACTGGCTCGTGATCATCACGAATTTGATCG
>CAIWEX010000893.1 GCA_903911795.1 uncultured Schlesneria sp. | reverse complement strand
TCTTAGATTGTCGCGGCTTCGGCGAGTTTGAACTGACACTGGAGCAGGTCACCTTTCGCCACGAGAAAATCTGCCGCGTCGGGTCGCAGCTTCACGGCGTAGTCCAGTTTTTCGATAGCCGCGCTGAACTGCTCCTTCGCCGCGAGGGCCCGCGCCTGCTCGGCAAAGGCTGGGGCGGTCGCGCGCAATTCCTCGATTTTGGCAACGGCAAGTTGTTCCTGCGACTGGGCCAGTATTGCCGCATCCTCCGCACGCTTCGCCTCGCGATTTGCCCGCGCCGCCTGCCAGACGCTGACTGAAATGCCAATCACGAGCGAAGCCACAATCGCGGCACCGGCAGAGAAAGCGAGCTTTTGTCGTCGATGGAGTTCCTCGGCGCGAACCTGAGCGTCGAAATTCGCGCGTTCGGTTTCTCGCAGCTTGGTCTCGACCGATTCCAGGTACCCCGAGACGCGCTCTGCCAGTACGCCCGCATCACGCGGACGATTCTGCGGTTCGAGTTCCAGACAGTGCTTCGTCAGGGCAATCAATTCAGCATCGGCTCCACAGGCCTCCAGTCGTTGAAAACAGTCTGCCAGCTTGCCGCGTGAAGCCATCCTGAAAACCTGCGTCCCATCATTGCCGACATAGGGCGGTTTGCCGGTCAAGATCTCACACAGGATCGCCCCCAGACCGAACACGTCGGCCCGTTCGTCCAGATGGTCGATCTCACCCAGCGCCTGTTCCGGGGGCATATACGCGGGAGTCCCCATCACGCTTCCCATCTGCGTCTGGGAACCCACCGAGCCAATCGATCCTGGCGTATCACTCCCCACCTTGCTGCGCAGCGTTTGGATGATGCTCTGGCCCTGTTGCTTGTCACGAGCCTTCTTCTCATCAGCCGTTCCACCCGCCGGCAGCACCTTGGCCAGTCCCCAGTCCATCACCTGCACTTCGCCAAACGCGCCGACCATGATATTGGCTGGTTTCAGATCGCGATGAATGACGCCGCGCGAGTGCGCATAGGCCATCGTTTGACAAATCTGCTCGAAGATGCCGATGAACTTGCCTCGCTCGGCGACAACCTCTTTCCGATCAGCCAGCAGTTTCGAGAGGGTCTCCCCTTTGACCAGCTTCATGGCGAAGAACGGCCGCTTGTCAGCGAACTGTCCCAGTTCGTAAATCGGAGCGATCCCTGGATGCTGCAACTGCCCGCCGATCTGCGCTTCCTCGATAAACCGCTGAACAATTTCCGGCTTGTTCTTATGTGCATCCAGCAGCACCTTAATCGCCAGATCGCGCCCCAGATCGGTATCGCGCCCTTTGAGAATTGCCCCCATCCCTCCCCGAGCGATCTCACCCTGCAATTGATATCTGCTGTCGGGGTTGCGGTCGGGCATCTCTGCCGACTTTGGCCGCATGATCGGATCGGCACCCTCCGCAACGGGATCTCGCAAGGCGACGCGGGGGACGGTCTGACCAAACATTTTCAAAACGCTGTGATTCCAATCACCCAACACGACGGCTTGTTCCCCAGTGAACGCTGTCGCCAGCCCCGCCTCCAACGCGGCCAGATTGTCGCCAGAGTCATCGGTCAAAATCGTCGCCGCGAAGTCCGCCGGCGGCAGGTTCAAAAAGCTGCCCGCCTGCTCGTCCGACTGTAACAGCCGTTCCACCTGCTTCCGTAATTCCAGGTCGTCGCCACAGGACTGGTCAAGGAATGCGGCTCGTTCGGTTGCCGATTTCATCTCCACGGCGGCTTCGAACAACGAATCGAGTCTTGGCTTTTTGTCAGTCATGGATGACCCCGGCGACTTCCGATCTGGTTCCCGTGATGGCTCTCGTCAAACAACAGTGCGAAAACCGCGTAGGAATCCCATCACCATTTTTCAGAATTATTCGCTTTTGAGCTGCGAATGCAGCCAGGCTCGGGCGAACTTCCAGTACCGCTCGGCCGTCGCGGTCGAAACCCCGATCACTTCCGATGCCTCGAGAATCGTCAGTCCAGTGAAATACTTCAGCTTCACCAACTTGGCCTTGTCCGGCCACTGCTGCTCAAACCGAGTCAAGGCTTCGTCGAGGGCCATCAGGTCCTCGCTGGGGTTCTCGATGGCCACGTCGGCGACATCCAGCTCAACTCGTCGCAACTCGCCGCCATACTTCTGACTCTGCTTTCGCCGTGCATTTTCGACGAGGATTCGGCGCATGGCCTCGGCCGCAGCCCCAAAGAAGTGGCCGCGACCATTCCACTGTTGCGGCTGATCCACGTCCACCAGTCGAACATAAGCCTCATGCACGAGCATCGTCGGTTGCAGCGTCTGCCCCGGCTTCTCGCTTGCGAGCTTCATTGCGGCCAATTTGCGGAGTTCCTGGTAAACCAACGGTAGCAGTTGATCCACCGCGTTTTCATCTCCGCGTTCAATCGCCGACAGGATTTTGGTGACATCACTCATCACTTCATCGTATCCGACGGCGAGCTGCACAAAAAGAGGAGACCAAGGCTCGCCTGTCATCGCGACACGGCTCAAGCGGTCACCGTGCTGCTTGAGAACGGCACCGGCCATTGCCGCATCCTCAATGAACCGATGACATTTGATCCGACTGGTCACCCGGAGTGGCTCGGCTTGCTTCAAGCCGGCGGGCGAAGGTCCATCAAACTTCAGGCCGATGTTGGATAAAGTTCAACGTGACTTCTGTATTGACGCTCGGCCTGAAGTTTCTTGTGCTGCGCACCCAACTTGAATCAGGCTGGGCCACCCCGTGATTCTCCGAATTTGTTGGCTGGTCTGCCGAGATGCCTTTCACGCTCAACGCCATTGAAGAGTCGGAACAACAGATCACAAGTTTGGCCGGGTGGCCGGGGCTGGACTGAGGTTTTGCGAAGGAAGCCCCGGATTTACGCGAAGCCCTGGGTATCCACACCGAGTTTGTGATCAATGTTGATCGACATCCAACCGGGGCTTCCCGCTGGTCCAGCCCGGGCCACCCTTCCGTCGAAGAAACTCTGGAGTTCGTGCGCCGCCTGTCGCCACCATGATTCGATTGCAGCAGTCCACGGGAATGCGGCAAAGCGACTATCGGGCGGCAGATCGGGCGGGTAACTCACAAATGAACCACCGACATCACTGCTACACAAATGTCGTCTCTGGGAGGTTTCTTCGATGAGTTGGACAACTTTCCCGTTGTGTCCATTTCGCAGGGATTCAAGTTCACATTCTCTTCACTTCGATGAGTATCATACGTGATCTACAGGGTGATCCGGGACACACGGAAGAGGGTTTTTATGCGTTGGCGTTGATTTCGTGTTAAAGGTTGCGCTCGGTTCACTTGACGTTTTTGTTTAAGCATGGCCAGACGCCTTCGGCTTGCCGTGAAACAAGTTAATATCGATCGCGCGAGGTGTACGCTGGACAATGCGCTATCGCACGGCTTCGAAACAATCCAGATGCCAATTTCAACAAGGCAAACCGCGTTCATGTATTCACCGCCTTCGTCTGCCAAGTCGCTGGGGGTCCTCTTCACTTTTGCTGGTACGACTTTTGTCGCGGCGGCGTTGTTGTTTTTGCTTGAGCCCTTGGTGGGAAAATCGCTTTTACCATCGTATGGGGGAACACCAGCAGTCTGGAATACGTGTGTCTTTTTCTTTCAATTGGTATTGCTGCTGGGCTATGTCTACGCTCATTTGCTCCACCGATCTCTGACAATGAATCGTCAACTGACCGTCCATGTGCTTGTCATGGCTGGGGCATTGCTCAGTTTGCCAATCCAAATTCATGTTGTCGGGCTGACGAACTCAGCGAAATCGCCTGTGCTTTCTCTGCTGTTCGATTTGATGGTGACCGTCGGACCTGCATTTTTTGTGATTTCGACGACCACTCCGTTGCTGCAAGCCTGGTTTGCGTCAACTCGCACACCAGTCAGTCCCTATCTCCTGTATGTGGCCAGCAACGCAGGAAGCCTATTGGGACTGCTGCTCTATCCCACTATTGTGGAGTTTTCGTTACCGCTATCCGGACAGTTTCGTCTCGTTTCATGGTGTTTTGCAGGCATGGTTGGCTTGCTGGGAGTATGCGGCTTCATGGCCTGCCAAGCTCAGTCGACTCCCAAGATCGACGACGCTTCCGCAGAAGTCATGGGTTCTCCCATCACGTTCAAAACTCGGCTGGACTGGTTCACTTGGTCGCTGTGCCCATCGAGCCTCATGTTGGGGGCGACGACCTATCTGTCGACAGAAGTGGCTCCGATGCCCGCAATCTGGATGTTACCACTTGGCTTGTATTTGCTGTCATTCATCATCGCGTTTGCGCAACCGCCCCAATGGATCTTGACGGCCAGCTCTATTTGTTACGCGTGCCTGACAATTGGCCTTTCCGTTTGGGGGCTCCGCTTTACGGGGGCGGCCTGGGTGGATCTGCTGCTGCACAATGGTCTTCTTTTTTGCGGATCGCTCGCGCTACACGGTCGGTTGGCAGCGACGCAGCCGAGTGTAAAGCACCTGACTGAGTTCTACCTGTGGATTTCATTGGGAGGGCTTTGTGGCAGCGTCTGCAACACTCTGATTGCACCAATTCTCTTCAATTGGCAGGCGGAGTACACCCTTGCCATTGTGCTGGGGCTATGCCTGATTCCGTGGCCAAACTTCACAACGCCGTGGCTTAAATGGAGCGTCCTGACGATTCGTCCGACACTTTGCCTGGGTGCCTTTGTCGGATTGTCGTGGTTTATTTATTTCTCACCGTTGTCGCGATCGGTGATCTATCGGGAGCGGACCTTCTTCGGCCAATTCCACATTTTAAAGGGAGACCAAGGCCGGACATTGCAATTGGTGCATGGACGGACTGTGCATGGGATGCAGATGGTATCTCAAAACGACCGGGAACGACGACGGCCGTTGACGTACTACTTTTACACGGGGCCGATCGGTCAATTGCTCCTGTCAGGGAAAGGCACTCCACTTTCACAGACCGTTGGCGTTGTCGGTTTGGGTGTTGGTTCGCTGGCGGCGTTTGCAGAAGAGTACGACGACTACACGTTCTACGAAATTGATCCTGCGATTTCTCGAATCGCAACCAGCGGGAAGTTCTTCCGATACCTGTCGGACGCCAAAGCACGGGGGGCGGCGGTTCAAGTGGTCTTGGGAGACGCGAGACTTAAGCTGCGCGAAGCGCCTGACCATCATTACGGTATCCTCGTGCTCGACGCTTTCACGAGCGACTCTGTGCCCGTTCACTTGCTGACGAAGGACGCGATCCAAGAGTACATTTCGAAGCTGCGTCCGGACGGGGTTCTCGCGTTTCACATCTCAAACCGCTATGTGGAACTGGAACCGGTTCTGGCAAACATCGCTCATGAATTGGGATACGCTGCATATTCGCAAAACGAATATTCCTACCCGATCGAAGAGTTTCGTCGCGGCAAGCAAACATCTCACTGGTTGGTAATGTCAGCGACGACTGCTCCGATTCAACCAATCTTGGACACGCAGAAATGGACGCTCGCCAAGCCTCGCCCCGAACTGGGCGTTTGGACCGATGATCGCTCAAACCTGTTGAGCATCATGCGTTGGGGGAAATGATAGTCTTCAAAGTTGTTGCCATTCGCTCGTCCCCGATTTGCATGCATTTCCAATAGGCGTATTCGATGGGCTGCGTTGGTTTCACTTCACGTGAACGGTGATTTCTCGTAACGTGCGTGACAACGAGTGGCTTACGATTCACGTTCCATCACCCAATTATATTTCAACTGACGGAGCCGACAGTGACTACGGACCGAAAGGAATCGTTGATTTCTTCTGCTGTTGCAGAAACCTTGCGTGGGCGGCGTACGATTGGGGCGTTCCGACCAGAACTTCCCAGTCATGATCTGCTTCTGCAGGCATTGGAATTGGCCAGGTGGGCGCCGAACCATAAGAAGACCGAGCCGTGGAGTGTGATTTCTTTGGGCCCCGAAGCAGTCCGCTCCGTGGTAGAGATCAATTCACAGATCTTGACC
>CAIWEX010000892.1 GCA_903911795.1 uncultured Schlesneria sp. | reverse complement strand
CGTTCGGCAACTGGAACGCGTGATTGCTTTGCAACCATTCAGAGTTGAGGCCCACAGTAAGCTCGGACAGGCATATCAACGATTGAATCTTCCAGAGAAATCGGCTCTTCATTTCAAGCGAAGTCGCGAACTGATCGAAACCCGCATCAAGTTAATGGATACTTTGGAACGGTTGCGAGAACATCCGGAAAACGAGTCACTTCGAGACCAGGCGATTCAACTCCATCTGGCACTTGGTGAACGCAACGCCGCAGCCAATTTACTGTCGCGTCTCAGGAAGTAACGCAACTCTCAAATTAGGCAAGCCCGCGAGTACCGAGCGAAACAGATTGGGACTTTTCCCCTCTCAACTTGTCTGGCAACGGTCAGGCGAGAAGATCGTGAACAATCCGGCCGTGGACATCGGTCAGGCGGAATTCTCGACCGGCGTGAAAGTAGGTCAGGCGTTCATGGTCCATTCCCAGTAAATGCAAAATCGTGGCCTGCAGGTCATGGACATGCACGGGATTGTCGACAATGTGGAAGCCCAGATCATCGGTTGAGCCGTAGACCAGGCCTCGCTTGATGCCGCCCCCGGCCATCCACATGGTGTAGGCCTGTGGATGATGGTCACGTCCCAAGCTTCGCCCCAGAGCAGGGTTGGTTTCCACCATTGGTGTCCTGCCGAATTCACCGCCCCAGACGACTAGCGTTTCATCCAGTAGACCACGTCGCTTCAAATCGGTGACCAGTGCTGCGGAGGCCTGATCCGTCTTGCCGCAATTGCCTCTCAAGTTGCCTGCGACATCCGAATGGGCATCCCACCCTTCATTGTAGATATTGATGAAGCGGACTCCCCGCTCGATCATCCGTCGAGCCAGCAGACAGGCACGAGCGAACGATGGCTTGTCGGGTTCGCATCCATACATTTCGAGTGTCTCTTTCGATTCACTCTTCAGGTCCATCAACTCGGGAGCCGAGGTTTGCAGACGATATGCCATTTCATAACTGGCAATGCGCGTGGCAATCTCAGGATCCCCTTCCTGCTCCAATCGACGACGATTCAACGTACTGATCAGATCGAGAGAGTCTCGCTGCAGTCGCGGATCAATCCCCGCCGGGCTGCTGACATCCAGGATCGGATCTCCCTGGTTACGCAGACGGCATCCCGAGTAGACCGTTGGCAGAAAACCACTGGACCAGTTCGCCGCTCCGCCGCTGATTCCAGCCCCTGTGGACATCACAACAAACGCCGGCAGGTCACTCGCTTCCGCCCCCAGTCCATACGTGACCCAGGATCCGAGGCTCGGTCGCCCCGGCTGTGAAAATCCGGTGTTGAAGAAGATCTGGGCCGGGGCATGGTTAAACTGATCAGTATGGACCGACTTCACAATTGTGATGTCATCAACAATTTTGGCCAGGTGAGGCAGGACTTCCGAGAGTTCCGCACCACTTTGCCCATGCCGGGCGAACTTGAAGACCGGCCCCAGGCAATTAGCGTCCGGTCGAATGAAGGCATAACGCTGGCCACCAACAACTTCGGGAGGGATTGGTTTTCCCGTGAAATCTGCCAGCTTGGGCTTATAGTCAAACAGATCAAGCTGGCTGGGAGCCCCCGCCATAAAAAGATGAATGACAGCCTTGGCCTTCGGGTCAAAATGCGGCTTGCGGGGAGCCATTGGATTGGCAACCGCCGCATTTGACATCCGCGTGGCTCCCGCGGTCAGCAACGATGCCAGCGCCACTTTGCCGACGCCCAATTGGCAGTCGCGGAAGAAATGACGACGAGTGATTTCGAGGTTCTTCAGTTGTTCAATCTGCATGGGACGGTTCCTTCGTGGAAGTACTTTCAGTTTTCATGCGAATACGATTCCACGTCAACTAATTCCTGGTAACCACTTCATCGAGGTTCAGAATACTGCGAGCCATCAGCGTCCAGAGGGCTCGTGCGTGCCAGCGTTCTGCGTCGGCTTCAGCCCCTGGTCCTGCGATGAGTTTTGCATCGAGTTGTCCGGCAGCTAGTCGGCCTCGCTGATGTTCCGCGAACTTATTCAAGAGGTCAATTTCCTCGGGAGCAGGTGGACGTGTGACGATTTGCCGAAACAGATTCCGCAGTCGTTCTTCTACAGGTTCATTTCTTGCAGCAAATGAGCGTCCCAGTGTCTGTGCCGTTTCAACAAATACCGTGTCGTTCAACAGAGTCAGTGCCTGAAGCGGCGTATTTGTCACTTCACGTCGCGCAACACAGGCTTCTCCACTGGGTCCATCAAACGTCAGACTCATCGCGAACGGCGCGGTGCGTTTGCTGAACGTGTACAGAGTCCTGCGGTAACGATCTTCACCTGGGCTGACTGTCCAAGATAACCCGCCGTATGTCCCTTCGGTGGTCACACCTGCAGGCTGCGGCGGGAAGACGCTGGGGCCGAGCATTTTCTCCGACAGCAAACCGCTGGCGATGAGAGCAGAGTCACGAATGATTTCCCCTTCCAGACGGAATCGGGGGCTGCGGGCGAGCCATTCGTTCTGTGCGTCCCTGGCCAGATGCTCTGGGGTCACACGCGATGACTGACGATAAACAGCACTGCACGTGATCATTCGATGCAGCCGTTTCATGTCCCAGCGAGAAACTGCAGGCGTATTTTGCCCGTCGCCAGACAGTTCGACGGCCAGCCAATCGAGCAACCCCGGGTTCGAGGGGCTCGCTCCCTGGCTCCCAAAGTCTTCAACCGTACGTACCAGACCGCGACCGAAAAACGCAGTCCACTCGCGATTAACGGTGACTCGACTTCCCAGCGGGTTACTGCGACTGACCAGCCACCGCGCGAAAGTCAGCCGATTGGCCGGTTCACCTTGCGGAAGTTGCGTCAGCGAGGCGACCACCGCAGGTTGTACCTGCTCCTTCGGCTGCAGGAATTCTCCGCGATGGTGTCGATGCGTGGTTCGCGGGTTGTTCGTCGGACGTTCCTGAAAGACGAGCGTTGTGGGAAACGCCGGGATCTGACTTCGCAAATTTGCGATTTCTTTACGGGCTTCAGCCAGTTCAGGAGCGACTTCGCAGAACTGACTCAATAACAGTGGAGGAAGTTCGACGTTCGATGATGCTGGCTTCACGGGTTCCTTTGCATCTCGCAATGCCAGCAACATCGGTTCCAGATCGAGGGGCAGGGGACTGGCTTCAACGGCGCGAACGTCATCGGTGACAGAAACACGGAATCGCCCCAATCCGGCGGCATAATACCGTTCGAACAACAGTGAGAGGTTCAGTGGCGAAGTTCGATCGATCGGCTCTTCAAATCTGTAGACCGCGACGTGCGACTTTCCTTGACCACCGTTAATCGACCAGCCTGTCTGCTGGTTGCCATCCAGTGCCATCGCGGCTGTGTTGCCACCGTTGGCAAAACTCTGTGACGGTGCGGTCAGTTTTACGCGTTGTCCGTTAGCCTTCAGAGTGATTTCACTCATGAAGAAATCACCGAATGGCCCCTCGTAATAGACCCGTCCGGGACCGTTCTTGGGAAGCCGCTCGTCTGGCAATGCTTCGATGCGAATTGCGGTCCATCGGGAGCCCGTTCCCGTGCCGGGAGCGAACGTGATGTCGTACAGGTCGTGCTTCGACATATCACCACTGGCGATAATCGAATTGTCGTCGAGGATCGTCAGCAGCGGCAGGTTGCTGGTCGCAGTGATTGGCTTGAGTGGTGTCCATTTCACGACGCGTTCCCGTTCACTCGCGACCCACTCGCCAAACTTGCGAACCAGATGAGCCTGCTGTCGGTCGGATTCTGTTCCGCCACTCGACGAACTACGCTGCCCCACACTGATGCGAAACTTACCAAGCG
>CAIWEX010000891.1 GCA_903911795.1 uncultured Schlesneria sp. | reverse complement strand
TTCCATCAGTAGCGCAGCCAGGTTCAATCGAGCCAACTTGTGACCGTGATCAATCGCTAACAGTTCCCGATATTGGGCAGCTGCCTCGTCGGTGCGACGAAGCCGATCCAGAGTATTGGCAAGGTTGAATCGAGCCGACAAGTCTTTGGGGTCTGATGCCAGAACCTGTTCGTATAACGCCAGTGCGTTTGCAAGTTTTCCCTGTTCGGAAAAGACATTCGCCAGATTCAACCTGGCTGGATTGTCGTTCGGATCAATTTTCAGAACCTGACGAAATTCCAGTTCCGCTTCAGAGACTCGCCCCTGCTGCTGCAACACGACCCCAAGATTATGATGGGCCATACTGCATGTCGGATTCTTTTGAATTGTATCCTGCCAGATCGTTTCGACATTCGCATAGATCGCAGCCTGATTCCATGTGATGTACACGAGTACAAGCAGCAATCCGCCAGACAAAACAACGGGCACGGGCTTTGCCACCCGTCTCAGCGGGATTGTAAGTTGCTCACAACCGCACGCGAAAGCAGTGATCAGGCCGACGCTGGCAAGGTACTGAAAGTGATCTGCCACAAATGAGTAGCGCATCGGGAAGATATTGAAGAAGCCAAGAGCTGGAAAAAGACTCCCTGCGAAAAACAGGATTGCCGCGAGCATTCCGGGATTCCGGCGGCGCCAGGCGATCGCTCCAATTCCAGCTATGAATGTGATTGGATACAAATACTGCCACCAGACTCCGGCATCGATCTTCCAGCGTGGATAGATAAAAATCAGCGGCGAGGGCCACGCAAGCTTCAGGGCATAAAACCAGAGTGCTCGACCTGCGATCAGGCACCGATCTGTCAACGAGAATTGCCAGTCTGTTCCGACCGCCCCCACATGATTTCGTTCCAGCCAGATCGTCAGTAAACCAAACGGAATTCCAATCGCGAACATAGGGAGCAAGTGAACAAGATCGCCTACTGCAATTCGACGTTGTCGCCAGCAGATGACAATGAACAATGCCGCCGGAAGTGTCACGGTCACCGTTTTGCTGAGCAGGGCCGCGACGAAAAGGATCAGGCTCAATCCGTAGAAACACCACTTCATCGGCGGCCTGTTGGAATTGAATGGTACCGACCTCGATGTGTCCGTCACGTTCAGGTTCGACAGATCGCGGCCGAGAAAACTGAAATACGCCAATGCGGAAGCCAGATAGAACAGACCTGACAGGACATTCTTACGTTCCGTGATCCAGGCAACTGACTCGACGTGGACAGGATGCAGAGCGAACAGACTCGCCGCGAACCATGCTGCACGAATCTCAAGTTTTTTCAGCACCAGCCACAGCAGGACGGCATTTGCGGCGTGAATCAGGATATTTACAACGTGGTAACCTGTCGGATTCAGGCCCCAGGCTTGGTACTCCAGCCAGAACGTCGAATGAACGAGTGGATAATACTGCGGAGTTGCCTTTGGATCGGTCCAGATTCGTCGTAACCCCTCCGTCGTTCGCAGTGTCGAGTTCTCGGTGACGTAGTTGTTATCGTCCCAGATGAAACCGGCGGTCATGGCCGGGAAATAAGCAACGCTAGTCAGGAGCAGCAGTCCGACAGCCGACAGCACGTGACGGATCTGTCGTGACATCGCTTCAACCTCAATTCCCGAAGACGGGGCCTTAAGTATGCATGACCCGCCGCAGGAAGTACGTCGCAAACAATCCCATCACTGCGTTCGCACTCCAAACGGCCCAACTGGGGTCCAGAGTACCAATTTTCGACAGATTCTGGGTCATCATCGTGATCGGATAGTAGACTGTCAGGATTGGCAGAAAACAAAACAGGAAGCTGGTCAACACCTGTTTACGTGCCATGATAATTGCGAACGGACTTCCCAGCAGCACGAAGAACAGGCAACTGACGGACATGGCATACCGATTGTGCAGATCGCTGCTGAGTCGCAATTCGGAGTCTTTACCGACCGCAACTCGATATTGATACTTCATGAATTCCGGCTCGTTCAATCGTTCGAAGTCACCCGTTGAAAGGGCAAAAACCGATTCGACAGCCTGCTCGTTCAAAGCCAGTTGACGGTCCTCGGTCGCGTTCCGGATTTCGCGTTGCAAATCGTTGATACTCAGATTTGAACCACGAAGCTGCCGATTCCGCTGCGGAAGTGGAAACGGAATCTTGTCATACTTCAGGTACCCGGTCTGTTGTTGACCTGGCAAATTGGAATGAGCCCCCCACAGTTCCAGCCAGACTTGTTGACGCGGTAGATCGAAACTGAGACGAGCTTCACTGGCCTGTAGCGTCCATGCCTTCTGCCCGCGCGGAGCATATCGAATCACAGGTTCGATCAGCGTCCGGTCGCGAACACCGGTCACGGTGATCGTGATGCCGTTTTCACGCATATTGATCTGGCTTTGGGCTCGCAGACGATCGATGAAGATATCTTCCATCGCCAGTGTGATGACACGTTCGATATTGCTGAATGCCCAGGGGATAACCTGGTCACTGACGAGGAGCGAGACGACACTGAGAGTCCCCCCCAGAAAAAACGAAGGCCACAGCAGGACCATCACATTTATGCCAGCCGCTCGGGCCGCAATAATCTCATTGTCTCCTGCCATCCTGCCGTACACCACGCAGGCACTCAGCAGCAGTGTCGCCGGAATTGTGAAGGGAAGCAGGCTGGGAAGGACAAACGGAAGGATCTGCAGGATCTGCCAATACCCCAGATCATGTTCCTTGGCCTGCCCAAACACCCCGACAAAGACGAGAAGCAATGTGGAAATGGTCACAAGAATCCCGAACACTCGCAAAAGCTCGCTCAAGACATAGCGTTCCAACAACCGCATGTTGAGCAACCGGGAGGTTCGAGGTATTGAAATAGCGTCAAAGGGGGACCGCGCAACGGCCCAGACTCCATCAGACGAACGTATAGAGGAAAAACTTGAGATTCGTCAAGGCTGAGTGCCGTTAGAAGCTGGGGCGGGCAAGCCGATTTCTGGAGGAATGGGTGAGACGAAATCTGCCGGCTTGACCGTGAGAATACTGCAATCGCACGAGGTTAAGACTTTCTCGGCGGTATTTCCCAGAAAAATCCCCGGGACACCGCCTCGGCCAATCGTTCCGATAGCAATCAGGTCAATGCTCAAATGTTTGGATAGCCGACTCACCTCTTGCCACGGCGTACCGAACGACAGGTGCTTGTGTACCTCTCCATGATTTATGCCCAAAGACTCAACAAACTGATCGAGATGTTGTTTTGCCGATTCGTTGATTTCGTGTCGTAGCGAATGACCTTCAGGTGTCTGGGAGATGAGGTCGTCAGGGACGTCCGCAGAATCAATGATGTGTAACAGGTGAAACTCTGCCGATGCCAGCCTGGCAATCGAGAGACCTTCGATGACAGCACGACGACTGACGTCCGAGAAATCCGTCGCTGCCAGGACCGATCGGGGTGGCCCGACGTGTTCAGATTTCGCGATCCAGACGGATGAGGGGCAGGACCGAATTAATCGACTGGCCGTACTTCCAATAAAAAACTGTTGCCATGTGGCGAGACCTCGGGTTCCAGCAAGTACGAGATCGAACTCGGACTTCTGAACTGCATGCGTGATTTGTGAGTAAGGCACGCCGAGCAGCGTTTCAAACTGGATATCCAGATCGCCTCCATTGAGGGTTTCAATGAGCTGACGCATCCGGGTTTCGGACGTATGACGGATCTCTTGCTGAAATACGCTGCCGTCAGCGTAAAGCAAATTCACTCGCGCCTGATACGACGCCGAACTGACCGCCTGACGCATGTCTGGCAGCGTATGAATCAAGGTAATTTTCGCTCCATTCTGCCGTGCCAGCCAAATCGCCTGTTTGACTGCCGCTTCGGCGTGAGGAGAAAAATCGGTTGCGACCAGAGTATTCTTGTAGCTCGCGGTTCCAGGCTGGATGTTCATGGTGATTCCTTTGATGCGGTGTTCATTGTGAGCAACCGTGCAGGTATGCCTTCGCCCTTTGAAATGCCGTCATGGTTAATTATATCAGAACGCGTGAACTGTGTTCCCGGATCACAAAAACAACACTCTGCCGGACGTCGTGTGCCGGTTCAACGAAATGAATGAGCGGCGCGGATTTCATGAAAGACGTCGAGGCCAATATTGTCCTGCGAATCGATTTCGCAGTTTCATTGATGAAGATTGACGCCAATCATCCCATTCCTCAGGCAAATTGACATGGGCGAATTCTTCCGCGGCTGGCGACGAAAACTGGGGTCCATCCTGCTGCTGATGGCATTTCTGGCTTACGGCGAATGGATGCGAAGTTATGTGTATTACGACCTGATTTGGGTCGAGGCATTCAATACGAGCTGTGGATTCGTCACGAACGCCGGAAAATTTCGCGTTGAAATCGGGGGGACTCAATTTGAAGAGTTGTATGGCTGGCGGGACTATCCGATCAGCGAGGCCGAAAACTTGGCGTTTGGGACCCCAAATGGACCAGTCAGAACATCAGACGCAAATCTCACTTTCTGCCCTTTCGTGCTGGCGCTCACGTTGCTTTCCGGGGCCTTGATCATCTATCCGGGACAGCGATCGAGCCTGGATCCTGCCAAGCGTGAACAGGTTTGAGGAGGATCGTTGGACCGTCGGAAAACGTAAAATCTTCAGACGGGCTCGCCACATGAGGCTGAAATTGATCGGTGATATCTGCCATCCGAATGACGCCTCGCCCATTTTTGGATAGAATCTTGCCCGACTGCGGCAAGAGAAAGTGGGAACTGCAAAAGTGTTTCATAAGCTCAGGCCGTCATTTCTTTGGAACGCGTATTTGCCTGCCAGTTTGTTGAAAGATAGCCGTGCCCCGCAAACACGGAGTCGATGCCATTGTGACGAATTCGAAGCCGGGGAAAATGCAATTTCGAAGTGAAGGTTTTGCGATCGCATGATAACTTCCATTGAACAGGTAACCGATGAGCTACTGCGAAATGGGCTGCTCGACGATGAATCGCTGGGAGAATCCTGTCACGCGCTCGAGAAGCGTGGGGGCGAGATTACGGGTCCAAATCTGCTGGCACTGTTGACCGCCGAAGGAAAGCTCACTCCGTTTCAGGCAGACGAAGTCCGTAGCGGCCGAGCGAATCAGTTGCTGCTCGGTAACTACCTGGTGCTGAGCAAACTCGGCGAAGGAGGAATGGGGACGGTCTACAAGGCGCTTCATCGCCGGATGCAGCGAATTGTCGCCATCAAGGTGATCAAGAAGGAAGTGGCAACCCGCGATTTTATCACCCGCTTCCGGCGCGAGATTCAGCTTTCAGCCCGACTGAACCACCCCAATGTGGTAACTGCGTACGACGCAGACCAATGCCCGATGGGGGATTTCCTCGTCATGGAATACGTCGAGGGGACAGATCTGAACGAAGTGATGAAGCGAAACGGTCCGCTCTCCGTTGACGAGGCGGTTTCAGCAGTCAGGCAAGCAGCACTGGCACTCGGTTATGCTCATCAGCGAGGGATCGTTCACCGTGACATCAAGCCAGCGAACCTGTTGAGGGATGTCGATGGCTGTGTGAAGGTTGTCGACATGGGACTGGCACGCGTCGCGAACTGGGAAGGAGCATCTGGAACAGACTTGACGCAACTGGGGGCAGTCGCCGGGACGGTTGACTACATGTCACCCGAACAGGCCGACGATCCGCTCGGAGTCGATGCACGCAGTGATATCTACAGCTTGGGATGTACGCTGTTCTATCTTTTGACCAGTACGCCGGTTTTTACAAAATCGAGTCTCGTGGGTCGCTTGATTGCACACCGGTCTGCTCCACCGCCCAGGTTGGCCGTCGTGAGGACGGATGTCCCGGTCGAATTGGATGCCATTTTTCAAAAGATGGTCGCCAAGTCTCCTGCAGATCGGTTTGCAACGATGGAAGCAATCGTCGAGGCACTTGACGGGCTGTCGCAGCCCCAACCCGATACTGAGGTTGCGCAACCGACAATGCACAACGATCAGGGCTGGTCTCCTTCGAAGTCAACGGTTGTGATTGTCGAAGAATCGCGACTTCAGGCGGGGATGATCGGAAAAATTTTGAAAGAACAGGAAGTTGCCGAAGTCCAGGTATTCCAGAATGGCGAAGAAGCCTTACAAAGGATTCCTTCACTGGTTCCTGCAGTCATCCTGTGCAGCCACAGACTGTCTGATATGAGTGGCCTGGAGTTCGCTTCACGTGTGCGGGACACCTTTCGTTGGTTACGGTCTGGAATTGTGTTGATGAGTAGCGATGATTGGACGTCAACGCGGCGCTCGGCTGCCGAACAACTTGGGCGATTACGACTGATCAAAAAACCGTTCGATGCCGCCAGCCTGCGAAAAGTGATTGAGGAGACACTTCGTGATGACCGTGACCAGCAGCCGATCAATGGACTGAGTGACCTGAAAGTATTGATCGTTGACGACAGCAGCCTGGCCCGGCGCCATGAACAAGACACGCTGGAATCACTCGGTTTCAGCCAGTTCACTCACGCAGACGACGGTGATGTCGCGGCTAAACTGGTGCAGCAAACTCGATTCGATCTTGTGATCACCGACTATCATATGCCGCGGATGGATGGCCGTGCATTGACCGCGCACATTCGCCAGCAAAGCGATTACCGCGATATGCCGATCATCATGGTCACAACTGAATTCAGTCCTCAGGTTCTGGCACCCGTCTATCAATTGGGAGTTTCGGCAATTTGCAACAAGAACTTTGACCGCGAAATGGTGCGAAATATCGTGATGCAATTGTTCGCCTGACGGTCCAGACAAATTCGCCTCGTTCAAACCATACCGAATGAGGTGGTTATCAGCTTTCACTGAGATAGAGGTCCAAAGCGTGGCGTTCGATGTGATGGTTTTCTACCTCTTCTTGATATTAGCATCGGTCTTTCTGCTGGTCGTCGCGTACGGTCGCAATCCCCCTCCGTACTCAGGGCCACTCATTTCCGCGACGTGTCCCGACTGCCAGGCTGTAATGGAATTTCCAGCCCATTTCAGTGGATCCACTCAGTCTTGCATAAAGTGCTATGCGTTCTTTGACATCCCGAAAAATGGCGAAACGGATGACCAGGAAGAGCGTGTCGAGGAATGGGGAGACGATGAACCCGCATCCAGTTGATGGAGAAATGAGAGCGGTCACTCGATTTATCGACCGACAAAACAATCCCCTGATTGAAACAGCTCGCGTCAGACCCGGTGCTGATTGGCGGTTGAAAACCAGCTCAGTGATTACCGTATAAACTGGTTGACGTATTCCCGACCAAGTCCAACTTCGATGTAATGTTTGCGACACATTTCAATCTTCGTGAAAACATCTTCGTATCCGGTTTGCTTTCCAGAATCGTCGACGTAGACCATCGCGCCGTGGATGTTGAACAGGGTGATCATTTCCTGGACCTGTCCGACGGCTTCGTCGACAACGAGCGTGTGGATTTCACCGGGCGGCTCATAAACGAAGCTCCCCTCGCTGGCAATCCAATCGTGTTCGAGATACCTCCAGGCGCCGCGAATGACATAGCCCGTCACCCAGGAAGGGTGGATATGTCGTGACAGAACTCCGGATTTACGAACTCGCAACAGATTGCACCAGCTTCCTGTCACGGTGTTCAGCAGCAATGGCCGGAACCAGACGTCTTTGGCTTGCGGAACCCAGACACGCTCGTCAGCCGGGACGGCTTGCACGGCGATTTCAGGCTGGATCCCCGGCAATTGTGTGATGAGAGTCATTTCAGGCCTTTGGAAAGTATATGTGTTCGAGTGCGGATCACGAAATCAGGTAGCCGCCATCCACGGGCAGGATCACTCCGGTGATGAATCGTGCGGCAGGACTGGCGAGAAAAAGCACCGGGTCGGCGACATCTTCTGGTGTTCCCCAGCGTCCGAGAGGCGTTCTCGCCAGAATCTGTCCGGAACGAACAGGATCGTCCTGCAGTGCCTGCGTCAGTTGCGTCGCGATCCAGCCTGGGGCGATCGCATTCACTCGGATCCCATCTGACGCGTAGGCAATCGCCAGCGATTTCGTCAGTTGAGCGACGCCACCTTTACTGGCGCTATAGGCCGGAACAAGTCCACCTCCGAAGAATGTCAGCATCGACGCCGTATTGATGATACATCCGCCGCGGGGTTTCAAACCCGCTCGTGCTGCCGCACAGATCCGCATGGTCCCGTTCAAGTTGATGTCAATCACGTCCTCAAAAACGTCGGGCGAGTGTTCATCGCCGCGCCGAATGACTCCAGCGCAATTGACGACAACATCCAGTTCACCCAGCGTTGCAACTCGCTCGGTCACAGCACGAGTGTCGCGAACATCCAGAACCTCCAATGTGATTCCAGCCATCTGCGGATTGTTGCGAGATGAAAGAACCTCTGCCTCTGTGGCACCGATGGCGGTGACTCGATCTCCGTTGGCCGCAAATGCTCTGGCGATGGCTGCGCCGATGCCACTCGTCCCCCCTGTCACAAATACATTTCGCTCAGGCTTGTTCAATTTGGGCATCCGATCAGCTTCTAACGGGGGAAATTCAACGCTTCTGCAGGGATCGCAGCCATTCGGCAAGTTGCAGCAGTCCGTCGTCCACGGTCACTTTGGGTTGATAACCAAGATCCCGCTTTGCCGCACTGATATCAAACCAGTGAGCGGTCGCGAGCTGCCGGGCAACGAACCTGGTCATGGGTGGTTCGTCCTTTTTACCGAGCAGATTGTAGATCGATTCCAGCAGGCCTCCGATGGCATAGGCAGATCGAGCAGAGATACTGCGAGTAACAGGTCGAATCCCCGCACAGCCCAGCATCCGGTCGATCAGTCCCCACAGCGACACCGGTTCGTCATTGCTGATAAAGTAAGCCTTTCCAGCGACAGGTGAATCGGGCTGCAGCTTCTGTCCGGCAAGCAAATGTGCGTCGACAGCATTGTCGATGTAGACGGTATCCACCAGATTCTTTCCAGTCCCGACCCGACGCAATCGTCCGGATCTGGCACGTTCGATCAGGCGTGGAACCAGGTGATTGTCGCCCGGCCCCCAGATCAAATGCGGACGCAGAGCTACGGTCGACAGGATCGCACCGTCAGGTAGTTTCTCGCCATTGGCTTTCAACACTGCCTGTTCTGCGAGTGCCTTGGTTCTTGGATAGTGAGCCAGATACTGCGCGGGATACGGAGCGGATTCATCGATCCCGGCTTCATCTTTTCCATCAAACACAACGCTTGGCGAACTGGTATGAACCAGTTTCGGAATACTCAATTTCCGGCATGCGGACAGAACATTCTCGGTTCCGACGACGTTAGCCTGATGGTATTCCTCGTATCGGCCCCAGACTCCGGCCTTTGCCGCGACATGGAAAATGAGATCACAACCCGCTGCAGCACTCAGAACAGCGTCGGCATCTGCAATATCGCCCTGGCGCGTTTCAGCCCCCAGTTCCCGAAGTTCGGGGTAGTCACCGCGAGCGAGCGTTCGGACTTTTACTCCGGAACTGCGCAATCGCGTCACGATGGCCTTTCCCAGGAATCCTCCACCGCCTGTGACGAGTACCTGCATTGTTTTCTCAATAGACCGGGGTTGGGGGGTAACGAGACTGTCTTTGGGTAACGGAGATTATCAGAGCGGTCGACGATTCGGTCCTAAAATGCACGGAACGCGCCGAGAATGAATGTTGCCAGCAATGCAACGATCACAAAGATCATCCAGGGTGCCAGCTTGCGCTCTGAGACATCCTCGCGACTGATCCAGCGTTCGCACGACGAACAATATCCCGCTTCCTCGTACATCGGTTCACCGCAATGCGGGCAGGGGACGTACCCATCGTCTTCGTCATCCTCGTCCCATGCCTCGTCGTCATCATCATCGTCACGCATGATGTTTCTCAGCCTTCCAGTTTTCTCCGCGCCCAGACCGCCAACTTCTCGCGAAAGATCTTGGAATTGTGACGGATGTCGACAGGAAATGCATTGTGGAACAGAAACGTTTTAATGGGGCGTGACGTCTCGAATTTCGCACCGAGGTCTATCAGTTCGCGTACGAGGTCCGCGTCCGACAGTCTGCTTCCCGTCATTTGTTCGGTTTCACGTTCCACGCACAACACCGGTTCAGTCCGACCATTTCGGTCGACACCAACCAGTGCAGTACGAAAGACTGCGGGATGCGTGTTGAAAATCCCTTCAACGGGTTCTGTAAACAGAGTACGCTCGGTTGTGATCACGCGATGTGATTTACGCCCGCAAAACCAGAGACGTCCCGCGGGATCAAAGTAGCCGACGTCTCCCATTCGATGTCGCTTACGGCCGAATTTCGGATCGTCAATCTTGGCCAGTGCTGTCAGATCGGGACGATGAAAATACTCCTGTGTCACATTCAATCCATTCACGACAATTTCACCGATTTCTCCTGAGGGGAGAACCAGAGATTCATCCCAAGTGGCGATCGGTGTGTCGGTAATACGAATGATCGAAACCTGCATTCCATCCACAGGACGACCGACACAGGTTCCCGCTCCTTGTGCTGTCTGGTGGCGTGTTTCCTTCAGAATTTCATCGCTGCCAATCACGGCGACTGGAAGCGATTCCGTTGCTCCGTAGGGAGTGTAGACCTGGACACCCGGTGCGAGATGACGCGCAAATCGTTCGATGATTGCAGGTGAAACGGGTGCCCCTGCTGAGAGAACGCGGCGAATCGATGGCCAGGCGACGTTGTTTTGCTCATAGAACCGGCCAACCCGATTGAGCAATGCCGGAGACCCGAAGAGGTTCGCCACCGCGTGCTGAGCGATCGGGCCAGCGATTTCTGGAGGATCGACTTTGGCGGGACGCGTAAAATCCATTCGCGGAACAATCGCAGTCATACCGAGGGCTGGTGCAAATAGGGCGAACAGCGGAAATGTGCAAAGATCAATTTCACCTGGCTGAATCGCGAATGTCTTTCGCAACATCTCGATCTGTGCAGAAAAATTTCCGTGGGAATAGACAGCCCCCTTGGGAACCCCTGTGCTTCCGCTGGTGAAAAGGATCGCTGCAGTTTCGTCATCGCGAGTATCCACAAGGGGTGGCGTCGCGACACCGGATTTCTCTCGGGAAAAATCGGAGATATTCCAGGCGGTCAGACCTTCGCCCAGCCACCGGCACCAGTTGGCACCATGACCAACAGCCACGAGCCGCTTCAGTGTCGGACGTCCCCAGCCGATCAGTCGCCGCGCGATGTGTGCCTTGGGGATGCCGATAAACGCCTCAGGTTCGGCTTCAGCGAGGCACTTGCCAATGTTGCCGACCCCCATGCCAGGGTCGACGAAAACCGAGACCGCGCCCGACTTAAAAAGAGCGAACGTCAGCACAAAAAATTCCAGCGACGGCGGTACCATCAGCACTGTGCGAACGCCTCGGCCGATCCCGAGTTGCTGCAGTCCGCCAGCCAGTGCATCACTGATGTCGTCCAGTTCTCGATAAGTCAGCTTCGTATAGTTCGAGGTCCCGTCAACATTGCGGGAAGCTGGCAGCAGCACTGCCGACTGATCGGGCTGAGTGCGTGCCATTTCCTTAAGGTGCGAAGCAATATTGACGGAGGTCATGATTGATCCGAGAGACTTTTCATCGGGAAGTAACAACGAACTGAGTTAGATTCGTTCATCGTGTGATTGCTCAACTCTTGAGTCGGGTGGCCGGGGCTGGACTGAGGCTTTGCGAAGGAAGCCCCGGGGTTTCCTTCGCAAAGACGCTCCTATCCCGGTCGCCCAACTTCAACTCCATAACGAAGATTTGCTTGGGCATTACGAGATCGGATGCATCTCCAGGAATTTTACAATCGCCGGAATCAATTCCTCCGCGGCATCTTCCAGGATGTAGTGTCCGCAGTCGGGAAAACGATGCAGTTCCGCCTCGGGAAATCGCTTCAGCCACTCATTCAGGAAATGCTCATCGAAGACGAAATCACGATCTCCCCAACCAATCAGCATGGGGATGTCTCGCAATGTGTCGAGTCTGTCGGCAACCTGCGTCACCAGATCGTAACCGCGATCCCCAGGTTTCAAGGGGATATCCTGCACAAAC
>CAIWEX010000890.1 GCA_903911795.1 uncultured Schlesneria sp. | reverse complement strand
TTTCACTGAGTTTCTGCCGGGCGAGCGAGAGCATGGCTTCACGTTGTCTGACGGAAGCCAAGGTGGTGCGGGCGTCGATCCTTGCTTGCCGGAGGGTTGCATCCGCGACTTTCAGGTCCGTTTCGGCCTGCTCGTAGTTTTGTTTCGCCGCCGCGTTCGTGGCCACAAGCGTCTTTTGGCGCTCGAACTGCCGCTTCGCATTCTCCAACAGGAGTCGCGCGCGTTCGACGGCGGGAAGTTGCTCCACATCCAATTCGCCCTTGGGCGGCTTCGTGAGATCGAGACGCGACAATTCCTGTTCTAAAGCTCGCTGCGACTCTTCAACCGCCAACTGAAAGTCGATGGGATCGAGTTCCAACAAGGTGGTGTTCGGTGACACACGGTCGCCGACATCGAACTTGATCGCCCGAACCCGGCCCTCGACCTTCGGGGTCACCGTGATCCGTTCAAAACCGTGCAGAGTGCCGACGAAGGACACACGCCTTTGCACAGCCCGGACTTCGACGGACGCGACGCTGACGGGCACCGAGGCAGGGGTTGCCGCGACGGACTCAACCTTTGTTGGCTCGGGTTTTTTGGAATGGCAACCGGCAAAGCCTGCCAACAGTGTGAGCCAAACAGCGGCGAGGCGAAGCGACGAGCGATTTTCGACTGACCGACAAAGACTATCCATGTGCCTCTCGCTTCCCGTTGATCAGCAGCCCGTAAAACAGAATGTCGAGCACGTCCTCGCACTGGCTGGCCAGCGACTTCTTTCGCCCGGCGAAATGGTTCGTGAAAATCGTGCCGTAGAGCAAATCCGAAATGACCTCGGTGATCCGTTCGACAGGCACGTTGCGAACCAGCCCATCGTCCATCATCTTCTGGAACAGATCCTTCCACGGCACAATGTTGGCGTCTCGATGCACGAAGTAGGTCGAACGCGCGCGATCACGAAAGTTCGACCGCTCTTGAATCATCGAGTTCGGTGACATCGGGGTGTTGGTCGAAGTATTCGAGATACGCCTTGACCCCTAATTCCACTCGTTCGATGGCCGTCCCCGCTTGCCCAGCGGCCAGATCGATGACGGTTTTGAGTTGTTGCATTCCTTGATCAACCGCGGCCAGGAACAAGTCTTCCTTGCTGGGGAATTGGCGATAAACGGTCCCTTTACGTAATCGTTCACACCCCGGAGACACATGAAAAGCAGGGGTTTCCGAGCGGTGTGACATCCGATCATGTGACATCTCACACATAGTGAGAGCCAACGGCAGTCGGCGAATCAGACAACTTTCACTTTTCCAGCTTGTTTTTGATATTGGCCAATTCTTGGGTTTCGGGTAATGCCGGGGTGTGAACGGTTACCATTGTTATACCCCTTTTCGCATCAAACGAACTGGATGTTTTCCCCAGGCACGGCCACGACACTCGGGGTCACCGCAGTCGTTTGCGTAGTTTCTTGCGATGAGCGAACGCAGAAATAAACCACCCAAAGCCCGACTGCAATCGCCTCGGCGTCGTTTGACGCACACGCGCAGCCCCTTGCGTATTCTCCTGCGATGAGCGGCCGGCAACGATCCCGGTCCGTTCCGAAGACTCCACGCACCCTACGTTACGGGCTGCTCAGGCAAGTCCAGCGGCGCGGGATCGGTTTCCAACTTCGGAAAACGAAACGGGGCCAAGAAGCGAACTTCTTGACCCCGTTGGATTGTTGCAACGATTGGTGTGACTGAGTTCAGTTCGCGGTAAACCTGCGAACTCCCGCCAACACTAAAGTCACGTGGAAATCATCAGACCGTGACGATCTTGAAGCTCTTGATCGTCGTGGCGTCACTGAAGTCGTGGCGTCACTGAAGAGGTTACGACCGAGGTCGGCCAGCACGTTGTTGCCGCCGCCACCATTCAGCGTGTTCACGCCGCCGAAGTAGTTGTTGCCGATTTCAACGACGTCAGCCTTCGCGCCACCCTTGAGGTCAAAGCTGTCGTAGAAGCCCGAGTCCGTGATCCGGACGTCGTTGTTGTTACCGTTCATCTTGATGCTGGTGCGATCCACTTCAACATCGTCGATACTCAAGCTGTCAGCTCCGGCACCAAACACGAGCGACAACGTTTCGACGTTTTCATTCGTATAGCCATACACTCCGCCCAAATCGACACGATCGGAACCTGTTCCCATATTGATGGTGAGGTTGTCAACGTAAAATAGTCCGGTGTCCACAAGAACGAGGTCATCACCGGCACCGGCCTTGATCGACAAGTTTAGGACTCCAACACCGGATGCAGTCGTGACGGTAATCGTTCACACCTCGGCGAGTAGTTTGGGTGTGGGTTTGTTTGTGGCGTGAGCTTCGAGGGTTGTGGTGAGGAAGTCGATGGGGTGGCGGTTTTGTTGGCGGCAGGTTTCGAGGATGGTCAGTAGGGTTTCGACGAAGCGGCTGCCGGATTCGCTTTGGGTGCCGAACGAGGTCTTGCGCCAGATGACCGCGTGGCGGAGCGAGCGTTCTCCCCGGTTGTTGGTCGGTTCCAAGCCGGGCAGTTCCCGGAACAGCCAGAGTTGGTCGAAGCGTTGAAACAGGTCGTTGCACAGGGAAACGGTCGGGGCGTGCGAGCACCGTTGCCCGTCTTCCGGGGTGTCATAGACCTGCGACCAGCAGTCGCGTTCGATCTTCTTTCGTAGCGTGTCGTGGCGGATGCGGCCCGCTCGATAGAGATGCCAGAGGTGGAACACTTCCTTCAGCGACGACATCAGGCGGTTCCCGATGAGTTCACCGTCGCCCCCCGCATCGATCAGCGATTGGAAGTCTCGTTTGAGATGCGCCCAGCAGACTTGGCGCCGTCCGTTGAACGCGTTGTATCCGGCATAGCGATCGGTCACGACGGCCCCAGCGAAGGTCCGGCCCAGCAGTGCGATCGGGACTGCGGCCGCTCGCGTGAGGCTGATTTTGAACAACGTGAACGTCGCGGCGACCATCGTCCAGATCCAGGCCTTCGCGGTCCCCTGTTTGAACGGCGTTTCGTCGCAATGCACGACATCAGCCTGAGGCAACGCGGCTTGAATTTCGTTGTAACAGGGCATCAGTGCGACGGTCGCCCGCTGCTGTTGCTTGACCACCCAGGCCGGACAGCACGGGACGCCGAACAACGCACCGAGGGCCAGCGCCGTGCGACTCTTCGATTGTCGGAACAACCCCATCAACACCGCCGTCACCGCGATCAGCCGCGGTCCAGACATGTGTTCGGGAACGCCCTCGGGCAGCTCGGCACACGTGGACTTCCCACAGCAAGCACACGTCAAGCGGTGTCGCTGATATTCCGTGATGATCGGCTGCGGTTGAGGCAACTCCCACACTCGATGACGCAGCGGATCGGGGTCGTCGCCCCGCAGGGCTTCGCCGCACCCGCGACACTCGGTCGGCTTCAGCGCGACGACCTCGTCGCACTGCTCGATCGGAACCCGTTTCCGCTCGTGCTTGGGATGCCCCTTCTGCCCGCCCCGCTTCTTCTTTTTCTTCTTCGCGTCGGCGACCGCCTCGTCCGACTCCCCCGTGCCGCCCGACTCCCCCGTGCCGCCCGACTCCCCCGTGCCGCCCGACTTCGCGTGCGGATGCCCGGTGCTCGGCGGCAGCGAAGAATTCTGCGGCGTCTTCCGCACCGCTTGAAGCTCCGCCTTCAACTCGGCCACCTGCCGCCGAAGCTCGTCACACTGCCGCTCGTAATGCTCGATGACCGACTGCAACAACGCCCGAAAATCGGGCGGCAGCCCCGCCAACTGCTCGGCGGAAATCGGCGATGTCGTTGTCTTGGACATGACACACATGTCCAACATTTCGCCCAACGCGCAAAGCCCAATTTCAAACCCTCACGATTACAGGGTGTGAATGGTTACGTTTGTGGGAGAGTTCGTTGGCCTGGTGTCCACACAGGCAGTTCACACAGGCCGCCTCCGATGAATGTGTGATGCCACAACTGCGTAGCAATGACTCCGGTCAGCCCCATGTCGACAGCAAAGCGATTCGGCCCGCGGAGTCGCTTCCGCTGGTGGATGTTTCGGGAACTCTGGACAACGTCGGCCCTAAAATAGCCCGTCCTGCGGAGTGACTCCTCACTCAGCAGCTGCTCGACGAATGGTGGAGAATCACGGAACAACGCGTCTGCCATGGGAGCACGAAACATTCGCTTGCGGCGCCGGGCAATACTAATCGGCAGATGCCGTTCCGCATAGTTCCGAAGCAGATACTTATCCTGCGTGAGTCCTCGCAGCTTGAAGTGGGGGGGCAACGCTGCGCAGAATTCAATGAGCTCCTCGTCCAAAAAGGGATAACGGATCTCTACAGAATTCGCCATCGCCGCCCGGTCTCCCTTCTGGCTCAACAACAGGCCGGGAAGGATCGTTTTGGATCCGAGGTACAAGGCTCGATTGAGCGGATGCCAGCTACGCAGCCGCTCGACGTCCATGTCGAGGTCTTCGAAGGGAGTGAACCCGCCGATTCGATCCCACATTTCCTGCGAGTAGAATTTCTGGCGAGTGGGCATACAGAGAAAGGTGTAAAGATCCGCCACACTGTTCGGTCCCCCAACACGGTCCTGGATTTCCCTGATACGCTTCCATGCACCCGCACAGCCCCCCACGCCGGCAACCAGCCGACGTATAAGATTGCTGGGCTGCATGCGCTGTCCGTCGAACAGTCCCAGCAGTTTTCCGGATTTAAACCAAGGGTATCCGGCAAACCACTCGTCGGCACCTTCGCCGCTTAGGGCAACCTTGTAGCCCTGTCGCCGAACCTCGCGCGATTGCCGAAGCATGGCGGCACAGGCCGTGTCGATGACAGGAGCCTCGGCCGCGATCGTGAGTTCCGGAAACTCCCTCCAGGCGGCATCTTCACCGAAACTCGTCGTAAACTTTTCACCTCCAACGAACTTGGCTGCCTCCTGTGCCTGCGACGTCTCGTCGAATCCCTTTGCTGAGACGCTCACTGTAAACGCCGGAATCGGTTTGCCGAGGGATTCCGCAGCCGTTTGCAGGATCAGCGCCGAGTCGATGCCGCCGCTGAGATAACTGACAACGGGCACATCGGCCTGAAGCCTGAGCCCGACGGAATTCCTCAATAATCGACCGAACTCATCGGTCAGCTTCGACAACGGTCGTGAATCGTAATCGTCCACAGCGGCCGGAAATCTGAGATCCCAATAGCGATGCTCAATCGGTTCGGCGGCCATGCCGGGACGCTTCCCCAGATCGATTCGCAGATAGGTCGCAGGATTGACGGACTGGATGCCGCGGAAGGCTGTTCTCCTGGTGCCCATCGCAAAAAAAGTGAAGATATGGTCGATGCCCCGATGATCGGGCTCCGGCACGACGCAGCCGGATGCCAGGATCGCCTTGATCTCTGAACCGAAGTACAGGTGGTCTCCCCGCTGTGCCCAATGCAGTGGGACGATTCCGACACGATCCCGAGCGAGGATCAGCAGCTGACGTCGTTGATCGAACAACGCAAAGGCGAATTGGCCGCGGAGTCGCTCGACCATTGATTCGCCGTATTCCTCCCATAGATGCGGGAGGATTTCTGTGTCGCAGGTGGTCAGAAACCGATGTCCTCGTGCCTGCAAATCTGCACGGCGTTCTCGGTGGTCGAACAGTTCGCCGTTAAACACGACGATGACCGAGGCGTCCTCATTAAACACCGGTTGCCGACCATCGTGGATCCCAACGATGCTGAGTCGACGCGACGCCAGTCCAATACCTGGAGCGGTATGGAAACCAAAGTCATCCGGCCCTCGATGGGCCAGCGCGGCAGCCATTGATTCCAGAGCTGCCCGGTCAACGTCACCGGCATTACGAAGATGGACGATTCCCGCGATTCCACACATGAATAGGAAGCGTCTCTCTACAGCAAGTCGCCACGGGGGAGACGCTAAGTCACAGAATCCACACCGTCAACGGGAGGCAAATGGCCATACAACTGCGACGTCTCAAGTTCAGAGCCACAAGGCGCACCATCAGATACTGCCACCTGCCCGATTTGCAGCTCTTCTATCTCGCGCCTCATCCTGCCAATAAGCATAAAAACGAACATCCGAATATCAGCCCGGAACGCCCAAATCGGAGAGCTAAAGGCGGCTGGCGTATTTCGCTCAAACCGGTAGTGCCCCACCCAAGCCAAACCGTACCCCCAAACAGGTGCCGCG
>CAIWEX010000889.1 GCA_903911795.1 uncultured Schlesneria sp. | reverse complement strand
TCCCAATGGACGAGCTTGATGACATCATCAAAGAGTTTCTTGTCGAAAGTTACGAGAACCTCGATCAATTGGACCGGGATCTGGTCGCTTTGGAAGATGCCCCCGATGACCGCAATCGGTTGTCGAGCGTCTTTCGAACAATCCATACGATCAAAGGGACCTGCGGGTTCCTCGGATTTCCGATCCTTGAGCACGTGACCCACGTCGGTGAAAGCCTGCTGGTCAAGCTGCGCGATGGTGAACTCCGTCTGAATGGCGAAAGCACCAATGCTTTGCTGGCAATGGTCGATGCCGTGCGCACGATCCTGGCCAACATCGAAGTCAATGGGACGGAAGGGAGCGATCAATACGAAGGTCTGGTCGAGACACTCGACCAACTGCGTGTTGGCAAAACGATCGCCGCAGTCGCGACTGCCAGCGCGTCTACCACGGCTGTGAAATCGGGTGGACCGAGCGTTGCCTTCGCCGACGATTCATCAGGATCGGTCGAAGACCGCGTTGGCGAGACCATCGAAACCATCGAATCCATGGTGGATGATCTGACTCAGTCACCGAAGAAGAGTCGCAAGCGGGCGCCCAGGAAGAGCGAGCCCAAACCCAAGGCTCAAAAGGCCGAACCCAAAGTCAAACCCGCACCGAAACCGAAGGCCCCACCAAAGCCCAAAGCGGAAGCAAAGGCCAAGCCCGCTCCCAAATCCACCGCAAAAGCCAAATCCGAGCCGAAACCCAAGGCTGCTCCCAAACCGAAGGCGGAAACGAAGCCAAAGCGAGGCGCCGCAAAGCAGCCTGTCGCCGAAACCGTAACGACTCCAGCCCCGGTTGAAGTGGCTGTTCGACCAGCTGCGCCCGTCGTTCCACTGGAACACATGGCACCAGTCGAATTGGAAGCTTCTCATCTGGAACTCGCCACAGTCGAAGCCCCGGCAAGCCCGATTCGCAAAGAGACGAAGAATACGACTGCCGCCGGAAATATCGCTACTGGCAATGATGCTGAAGCCTCTTCAGATTCTGGAGAAAAGAATCAGGCGCTCTCGGAAACAACAGTCCGCCTGGATGTTGCTCTGCTAGATCGCCTGATGAATCTTGTTGGTGAACTTGTTCTGGCACGAAACCAGATCCTGCAGTTCAGCCAGTCAACGTCGGATCCAGGACTGATTGCGGCATCACAACGACTGAACCTGATCACGACCGAACTGCAAGAAGGAGTCATGAAGACTCGTATGCAGCCGATCCGGAATGCCTGGAGCAAGCTTCCTCGCGTTGTCAGAGATCTGGCTCAGAGTTGCTGTAAGAAGGTCGCCGTCCAGATGGAAGGCGCCGACACCGAACTCGACAAGACTATTCTCGAAGCGATCAAGGATCCGCTGACGCACATCGTCCGGAACTCAGTCGACCATGGCATCGAGCCTCCGGAAGTTCGCGTTGCCAATGGCAAACCAGCAGAAGGAACACTGTGGCTGCGGGCCTTCCATGAAGGGGGCCAGGTCAACATTGAAATTGCCGACGACGGTGGTGGCATCAATCTGGAACGAGTCCGAGCCAAGGGACTGGAAAAGGGACTGATCACTGAGGAACAGGCCGCTTCCATGAGCGACCGTGAAGCCATGCAGTTGATTCTGCTTCCAGGCTTTTCCACGGCAGCCAAGGTGACCAACGTTTCTGGACGCGGCGTCGGAATGGATGTTGTCAAAACCAACGTCGAAAAGATTGGTGGCACACTGGATATCAACAGTATTGCTGGTGAAGGGACGACACTGCGGATCAAGATTCCGCTGACGCTGGCCATTGTTCCGGGACTGGTCGTCACCTGCGGTGGTGATCGTTACTGCATCCCTCAAGTCAGCCTGCTGGAACTGGTTCGCTTGGATGCTGAACGAGCTCGGGGTGAAATCGAAACGATGCACTCGGTTCCGGTCTATCGATTACGTGGTCGACTACTGCCTCTGGTCTATTTGGATGAGGAACTTGGTCTTCGTCCGCGCCGGACAGAAACGGAACGTCGCGATGCCGAAAAGGTCAACATCGTTGTCCTGCAGGCTGAAGATCGTCAGTTCGGGCTGGTCGTTGATCAAATCACCGATACACAGGAAATCGTGGTTAAGCCGCTGGGGCAACATCTGAAGGGAATCCCTTCGTATGCCGGTTCGACGATTATGGGCGACGGGACAGTCGCACTGATCCTCGACGTGATCGGACTGGCTCGCCAGGGACATGTACTGACGGAACATGGCGGTCGAGCCATCCATGAATTGAACAGCAAAGCGGAGCGGTCTCAGACGCAACAATCATATCTGATCGTCGATCCGGGGGACGGGTCCCGAGCGGCGATTGCACTTTCGACGGTGGCACGACTGGAAGAGTTTAAAGCCGATCAAATCGAACGGAGCGGACATCAGGCGGTCGTTCAATATCGCGATGAGATCATGCCGCTGATTTCACTCGATGGCGGGTATGGAGGGGGATGTGGTGACGGGTCCATGTCCGTCGTCGTCTTCCGTGCTGAAGAACGAAATATCGGCGTGATGGTCGGCAAGATTGTGGACATCGTGGAACACGACGCTATGGGTGGCGGACTGATGGTGGCAGGAACACCGCAGATCATCGGCGGACGCGTGACGCAGGTGATTGACCTGATGCAACTGGTCTGCGCTTAACCACGGCCATTCGAATTGTGACAGCGTTCCGGAAAGAAAAACATGGATACACAACTTTCGTATTGTACGTTTCGAGTTGACGACCTGCATTTTGGCGTGGAAGTACTTCGAGTGCAGGAAGTCATTCGACAGCAGCACATGACGCGTGTCCCTCGATCTTCGCCGATTGTACGGGGGTTGATGAACCTGCGTGGCCAGATTGTCACGGCACTCGACCTGCGTCGCCGTATCGGTATTCCGGAACGGACCAGCACCAAGCCTTTGATGAACGTGGTGATTCGAACTGGGGATGGCCCCGTCAGTCTGCTGGTCGATGAAATCGGTGACGTGCTTCAGGTCGATTCGACTCGGTTCGAACCGTCACCGGAAACATTGCAGGGAATGCCTCGGGAGCTGATTCGAGGCGTTTACAAACTGGACAACAAACTTCTGCTCGTCTTGAACATTGATCCTGTTTTAAAGCTCTCCGCCTGACGTCTGGCACCTGCCAGGCATTCCCAGGCGGCATGATGATCACGATCGGCCTGGCCGGTCACATAATTGAAGACACTGGAAATCGTCCCCTCAATTGTATTCTTAGGAAAGGTTGTATCGATGTCCTGGTTTCATAGACTCTCGATGATCAACAAACTGTTCGCCATGGTTGTTGCAATCAGCGTTGGTATCGCGGCAGTAGGGACACTCAATTACCAGTCGCTTCAGACAGTAAAAATTGATGGGCCACACTACAAGAATCTGGTACTCGGGAAGGATCTGATTGCGGATACGCTTCCTCCACCGATTTACATTACCGAGTCATTCGGCACAGCTCACCAGATTCTGGACGATGTGCAGAACGAAAGCAAGAATCTGCAAACCCTTCTGACGCGGTATCGAAGCACCGAAGCGGAATACAATACCCGCTTTGAATTCTGGCGGAAGTCGAATTTGAACGATTCGATGAAAGATATCCTCCTGAAGGAAACTGCCGAACCAGCCAATGAATTTTTCAAAGTGATGAAGGCGAAATTCATTCCTGCCGCAGAGAAGGGGGATGTGGAAACCCTGCGCGGGATGATTCGTGGCGAACTCAATTCCCTCTACACACAACAGGCTGCAGCTATTGGAAAGTTGGTCAAGCTTACGAATGACTACAACGCGCAGGAAGAAAGCCTGGCAGCAGCAACAGTCTTGCGAAGTGTCTGGCTGTCCATTGGTTCCATTGTCGTTCTGATCGCTGCGACGCTTGGACTTGGTTTCTATGTCGCTCGTCAAATTGCCGCAAGTGCTCGTGAGACCGAACGGGATGCAGGTGCAGTTCGTCAGGTTCTCGAAGCTGTCAGCAAAGCAACAACTGTCGAAGACGCCATGCGGATCACCCTCGATACGGTCAAGGAGAGCTTTGGCTGGGCGTATGGGTCGTACTGGAGCGTTGATTCCAAAGAAAACGTTTTGACGTTTGCCTTGGAATCAGGCTCAGTGAATCCTGAGTTTCGCCGGATTACGCTGGAAGCTCGTTTCCGCGAAGGAGAAGGTTTGAGTGGTCGAGCCTGGCGCAACAGGGATCTGGTTTTCACGGCCAATATCGGTCAGATGACCGATTGCTGCCGTGCCCCCGTGGCGCAGCGGGCTGGAGTGAAATCAGGAATCTGCTTCCCGATTATCATCCGTGGAAACGTCGTCGCAACGATGGATTTCTTCTCGATGCAGACATTACATCCGAGTGCGGAACGTCTGAACGCCCTGCGGAGCATCAGCAATCTCGTATCGAGTGCCATTGAGCGACTTGAGAAGGAAGTGGTCAACACTCGATTCGCCGGAATGATGAATTCCCAGGCTGCCAGCGTGACGTTTGCTGACAAGGACTTCAAGATTTCGTATGCGAACGGTCCTGCACTGGAAATGTTGAAGAAAGTCGAAAAGCATCTCCCTGTCAAGGTCGACCAGATCGTCGGCCAGAACATGGATATCTTCCACCGCAATCCCGCTCATCAGCGGAAGGTTTTGTCAGACCCCAAGAACACCCCAGTCAAAAGTCAGCAGAGACGCCAAAAACCAATGTTAAAATAACATTTGACGATCCCAATAGATCAGCTCAATCGGACCTTCAAAGTCGCTTGGCTGAGTATCCGATTTGGTATCGCACCAACATGGAAAAAGTCATATCAGAAAAAGACCAGCTTGCAGCT
>CAIWEX010000888.1 GCA_903911795.1 uncultured Schlesneria sp. | reverse complement strand
CCATCGTTCTGCCCTCCATCATTCTGCCCAAAAATTGTATTGTGGAGAGGTAGGCCGCGTCGGAACTATTTCCCCGGTTCATCCCGCAACGGCTTCTTGGCCTTGTACAACTTCACGTGAGCCGCGAAATCCTCATTTTCCGGGTCGATTTCGGCAGCCTTTGTCGCCCAGTTCAAGGCCGCTTTGAAGTCGCCTGTTTCGGCACAGGCTGCAGCCAGCGTGTCCAGGAACTCTTCGTTCTTGTGCTTGTTGGCTTCGCAGACCCGAGTCGCTTCGGCCAGCGCCTGCTTTCCATCCCGGAACTTGGCTTGTGGGCAGGTGGCCCGAAACCAGGCGAGATCGTTTGCGGCAATCAGGTCGGCGGGTGCTGCTTTGACTGCCGCCTCGAAATCCGCCGCCGCCTTTTCAAAGTCACCCTTTTCGGCATAGACGTTTCCGCGTCCATACAGGGCAGGGGCAAACTTCGGGTCGATCTTGATGGCAGAATTGAGTTCCGCCAGGGCTTTGTCCGACTTCCCTTCGATCAGGTGCAGTACCGATCGGATGTACAAGGCGTGAGGATCTCTCTTGTGATCTTCAAAGTACTTTTCCGCTTCCTTCGGGGTCATCATCTGCTTGCGTTCCACCAGCCCCCAGCCTTTGGTGGTATTCACTTCCAGCTTGGTCCCCTGGACTTTTCGAGCAAAACAGGGAGGAAGGATCTCAAACGCAGTTGCCGTCGTCTTATCGTCGATTTTGACGACAGCATCGGGACGGGCAAACAGCGGATGGTCGAGAATGGAATCGTCCGCAGCAGCGACCGTGGCGAACCACAATGAAAGTCCGAGCCAGCCTGCAATCAATGATCGATTCATGACAAATCCTTTGTCGGATCAAGAGTTACGCATTCCATTCGAGAGCTTGACCGGTGTTTTCCCGAAAATGACCCTTCGAGTCAACATCCATGGTCCTTCCTTTAGTTTTCTACCGAGCCTTCTACAATAACGCCACGCAAAATTTCCGTCCCAAGGGACGATTTCAACACGAGGTCAGGAGCCAGGCAGCGTCCATGAGCGAACAGTACATCTTCACGATGGAGGATTTGAGGAAGTTTCACGACAAAAAAGAGGTCCTGAAAGGGATCTGGTTGTCATTTTATCCGGGAGCCAAGATTGGGGTCCTCGGCCCCAACGGTGCCGGTAAGTCGACTCTTCTGAAAATCATGGCAGGGCAGGACAAGGATTTTATGGGAACCGCCCGATTAACGGCCGGTTTCAGTTGCCTTTACGTCCCACAAGAACCACAACTCGATCCATCGCACACGGTGATGGACGAACTGAACGAAGCCGTTGCCCCCAAGCGGGCACTGCTGGCTCGTTACGAAGAAATCAACAACAAGTTCGGCGAAGAAATGTCGCCGGAAGAAATGGAAAAGCTGATCGAAGAGCAAGGGAAGGTCCAGGAACAGATCGATCACCAGAATCTGTGGGACCTGGACCGCGAACTGGAAATCGCCGCCGATGCCATGCGCCTGCCCCCTCTGGAAGCTTCAATCGGTCCCTTGTCAGGGGGTGAAAAGCGTCGCGTTGCACTCTGTAAGGCACTGATGCAACAACCCGACATGTTGTTGCTGGACGAACCGACCAACCATCTGGACGCAGAATCGGTCGCGTGGCTCGAACGGCACTTGCATGATTACAAGGGAACCGTCGTCGCGGTGACGCACGATCGCTACTTCCTCGACAACAGTTGCCAATGGATTCTGGAACTGGATCAGGGACGCGGTATCCCCTGGGAGGGAAATTACTCCTCCTGGCTGGAACAAAAGCAGGAGCGATTGCGGAAAGAAGAAAAAGCAGCGTCTCTTCGTCAGAAAACACTCGAACGAGAACTTGAGTGGGTGCGAAGTTCCCCCAAGGCACGCCAAGCCAAAAGCAAAGCACGTTTGCAGGCTTATGATCGACTGGTCGCAGAAGAACAGGATTCACGAGAAGACACGGTCGAACTGCGGATTCCGCCCGGGCCTCGTCTGGGTGACACGGTCGTTGTTTTCGACAAGGTTTCCAAATCGTTTGGTGACAACCTGCTATTTGAAAACCTGACATTCCGCCTTCCTCCTGCGGGAATTGTCGGCGTCATCGGCCCGAACGGTGCCGGTAAGACGACGATGTTCAAGCTGATCATGGGGATTGAAAAGCCAGATACAGGAACAGTCACCGTCGGGGAAACCGTCAAGGTGGCCTATGTCGAACAGAACCGCGAATCACTCGACGGTGAAAAGTCGGTCTACGACAATATCTCCGGTGGTAACGACAACCTGCTGTACGGCAATGTCCGGATCAACAGCCGGGCCTACTGCGGGAAGTTCAACTTCAAGGGATCTGATCAGCAGAAGCCCGTGAAGTTCCTGTCAGGCGGGGAACGTAACCGCCTGTTGCTGGCCAAGACTCTGACCGTCGGTGGCAATCTGCTGCTGCTGGACGAACCGACCAACGACCTGGACATCGATACGTTGCGATCCCTGGAAGACGGCTTGCTGAGCTTCAGTGGTTGCGCGGTGGTGATCAGCCACGATCGCTGGTTCCTGGACCGAGTGGCCACGCACATCCTGGCCTATGAAGGGGATAGCGAAGTCTACTGGCACGAAGGCAACTTCGAGAGCTATGAACTTGTTCGCAAGCAGCGAATGGGGGCAGACGCTGATCAGCCTCATCGCATCAAGTATCGAAAGCTGGTGAAGTAAGCGAAATCGGCTTTTTGCGAACAGGCGATGCCCCACGAGAGTCAGGAGACTGGCTATAAAAAACTGAATTCTCACGAATTCAGCTACAGGTGGATCAATTCCCCAGGGCGTTGCCGGCGTTCCGTGTAACCGTGCGACCGCCGAACCCTGATGAAATCGTCCCAAAGGCCCAATCATGCGAATCACAACGACATTGCTCATCGCATTCCTGCAGATCACGGTCATTCTTTCTCAGGGGTTCGCCGCAGACTCGCCCATCAAGGTCGTCGTCTGGGACGAGCAGCAACCGGCCCAGAAAGCGGTTTACGAAAACTTCCTGGGGAATGCGATCGCGGATTACTTGAAAACACGACCAGGCCTGACGGTCACATCCGTCCGTCAGAACGATCCTGATCAGGGATTGTCTGACAATGTGCTTGATCAATGCGAAGTCTTGATCTGGTGGGGACACGTCCGTCAACGGGAT